>JABMRB010000506.1 GCA_013202865.1 Candidatus Nealsoniibacteriota bacterium
CGCGCGTTGCAGTATTCGACGGCCCTGGCGTTGAGATCGTTACCGGCCACCTCGTAACCGGCCGTAGCGAACTTCGCCAACAACCGCCCGGTGCCGCAGGCCGGCTCGAACAACCGCCGCACGGGCCGCTGTGCGTAACGCTCGAAGCAGGCCTCGAGAAAATCGAACTCCGTTTTCCAATCCGAGCCGAACAGCAGGTCGTAGTATTTCGGATAGTCGTATAGGCTTTCGTGGATCGTTTCCATCGAGTCTCTGTTGTCCTTTCCGTCGGCACGCTTCAATTCCGGCAGCATCCGATCATATCCGGGCAAGCAGCCCCCGGCAAGCGGCCCCTGGCAAGCGGCCCCTGGCAAGCGGCCCCCGGCAAGCGGCCCCCGGCAAGCGACGCTGCGCAACTTGGGGCCGAGGGGCCGCTATGCTACAATGGTCGTCTGGCCGGTACTGATCTACCGGTAGCTGGATTCGCTAAGAATTCAGCCGTCATGCGAAAGACCGAACTCTTGTGAGTCCGGCAACGAACTCGGTCGCCTCAATAGAAAGGAATCACGCCATGAAGAACACGATTTCACACGCCCTATTCGCGGTGCTGTCAACATTGCCCGTCGCCGCAGCGTGGGCAGCAACGCCGGTCGACGCGACGGAGACCGGCGCGACGCAAGTTTCCTCGACGGGCAAGCGCGACTACATCTCATGGGTTGATCCGCGGATCGAGTCGGCCCGGGGGCGATGGTTCTTCTCCACGCCGGCGGCGCGGCCTTTCGGCATGGCCAAGTTGAGCCCGCATACCGTCAATCGCGGGCAGGGCGGCGGCGGGTACAACGCTTCGGTTCACATGGCCCTGGGGTTCTGCCATCTGCACGGTTGGATGACGACCGGGTTGGAGGTGATGCCGACCACCGGCGGCGACTTTTCGGTCACCGAGGGGGAATCCGGGTGGAAATCGGCGTTCGACCCGAAAACCGAGATCGTCAAGCCGGGCTATCACAAACTGTTTCTGGACAAATACGCCACCTGGGTCGAACTGACGACCACGCCGCGCGTCGGCATGCACCGATACACTTACACCACCGACGGTCAGGCCGACGTCGTGATCAATCTGGGCGGCCCGGCCGGCCCGATGAAGATGAAGAACGGCCGCATCACCAAAGTGAGCGACACGCAACTCGAAGGCTATTACGATCGAACCAACGGCCGTTGGGGCGGTCCGGCGGCCGTGCGGATCTTCTTTGTGATTCAGTTCGAGGAGCCGTTCTCGAAGTTCACGACCTACGACGACGCGACGCACAACAGCACCTCGGCCTACGTGACCTACGACAACGTCTCGGCCGGCGACGTCGTGCAAATGAAGGCGGCACTCTCTTTTACGAGCATCGCCAATGCCCGGGCTAACATGGCCGCCGAATTGGACCATTGGGATTTCGACGCCGTGCGCGATGAGTCGTTTCGGATCTGGAACACCTGGCTGGGCCGGATCGACGTCGAGGGCGGAACCGACTCGCAGCGCACCAAGTTCTATACCGACCTGTGGCACGTCCTGCTGGGCCGGCACGTGTTGAACGACGTCGGCGGTGCCTACCCCGACTACACCAACGGCAAGGGGGGAAACAGCTCGCTGAAGGTCAAGCAGCTTCCGCTGGGGCCCGACGGGAAGCCCAAGTTCAATATGTACAACTCCGATGCCTACTGGCTGACGCAATGGAATATCAACCTGGTATGGGGCCTGGCCTGGCCCGAGATGTTGGACGAATTCTGCAACGCGAGCCTGCAAATGGCCCGAGACGGCGGCAAACTACCCCGAGGGCCTTGCGGCGGCGGGTACACCCATATCATGACGGCATGTCCCGCGACGATGATGATCGTGGGGGCCTATATGAAAGGGTGCTACACGTTCGACGCGGAAGAGGCGTTCTCCATCATCAAGGACAACCACTCGGTAGGCGGATCGAACATGCTCGGCGCCGATGCTTTCTACGTTAGCAACGGCTGGAAGCCGGGCAGCGCCGGCCGGACGGTCGAGATGTGTTTCCAGGACTGGTGTGCGGCACAGATGGCCAAGAAGCTGGGCAAGACGGACGACTACGCGGAATTCATGCGGCGCTCGGCCGGGTGGAAGAAGCTGTTCCATCCGTCCACGGGCCTGCTGTTACCCAGGAACGCCGACGGCAGTTTCTCGCATACCGACCCCTTGAGCGGACGCGGATGGGTCGAAGCCAACGCCTGGCAGGCAAGCTGGTTCACCTCGCACGACGTCCAGGGGCTGGGCAACCTGATGGGCGGCCGCGACGAGTATTGCCGCAAGCTGAACTTCGCGTTCGAGAGGGAAGCCGACCACGACTTCGTGCATGGCTACGGAGCGGGTTACGTCAGCTACGCGAATCAACCCGGCTGCCAGAACGCCCATCTCTTCAACTTCGCCGGCAAGCCGTGGCTCACGCAGTATTGGGTGCGAAGGGTGAACGAGCAGGCCTACGGCGGAACGACGCCGGAGCTCGGCTACGGCGGGCACGACGAAGACCAAGGCCAAATGGGCGGCGTCAGCACGCTGATGTCAATCGGCCTCTTCTCGGTCCGAGGCACTTGCGCGGTCGACCCGATCTACGAAATCACTACGCCCGTATTCGATAAGATCACGATCGCCTTGGACGACAAGTTCTACCGCGGCAAGCAGTTTGTGATTACGACCGAGAACAACACGGCCGAGAACACCTACATCCAATCGGCCAGGTTGGACGGGCGGGCGCTGGACAATGCGTGGTTCTATCATCGCGAGTTGGCCGACGGCGGTACGTTGGAGTTGGTGCTGGGGCCGAAACCCAACTGCGACTGGGGCGTTGCCAAGTTGCCGCCGTCCGAATCGCCGCCTTCGTTGCCCGGCAGCGAACGGCCGGTGAACCATGCCCTGCGCGCCAAGGTCTCGGTCTCTTCCGCGTTCAACCGCGACTATGCCGGGTCGATGGCCGTGGACGGTATCCGGGGGGCTCACAATGCCGCCGAGTGGTCGTCCGCGGGTGAAGCCACGCCATGGATCCGACTGGATTGGCCCGCGGCCGTCTCGATCGCGAGCATACGGCTGTTCGACCGGTCGAACCCGGACGACCACACGCAGGCCGGCACGCTGACCTTCAGCGATGGCAGCCGCGTCGATGTGGCCGGCATTGCCAACGACGGCAGCATGAAGAAGATCGCGTTGGACGCAAAGCACGTCACCTGGGTAAGGTTCCAGGTCACCGACGGCAGCGGTGCCAACCGGGGGCTTTCGGAGATTGAAGTCCTTGCGGACCCAGTCTCAAAGGCCCGCTGAGCGAAATGGCCCACGACTCCACGCTGACGTAGATGATGCTCACTCGGCCGCTCGACGGGAGACCTCTGTAGCGGCAGCAGAGCATTGCCACGCGCCCGCGATCATGGTAGAGTCTGAGGTTACCGCCGGATTGACGGCCGGTCGAGATTTCTGCAAACCATCGAGGAGGATGCCGTGGACGTGCTGTATACCAAATTAAGTGCGATGATGTTCATGGAATACGCGGTCTGGGGCGCTTGGATGCCCGTGTTGGCCGCGCGGCTCTTGGGTCCGTTGAAGATGAACGGCAAGCAGACCGGTTGGATCTATGCCACGCTGCCGCTGGGTACGATGATCTCGCCGCTGGTGGCCGGGCAATTGGCCGACAAATACGTCGACACGGGCTGGATCCTGGTCGTTGCACATCTGCTGGGGGCCGCGTTGATGTTTGCCGCTTCGAGGATTAAGGACTTCAGCCCGCTGTTTGTCGTGATGTTGCTCTACTCGATGCTGTACGGGGCGACCATTCCGCTTGTCAACTCGTTGATGTTCACCCACCTGGAAGGTACGCAGATCGAAGCGCCGACGATCTTCATCTGGGCCCCGATCGCCTGGGCATTGGTCGGCTATATGCTGACCGGCTGGCGGATGAGTCGCAAGACCGAAGGCGATGGCAGCGACTGCCTGGTCTTTGCCGCGATTCTATCGTTGATCATGGCCGCGGTCTGCCTGTTCCAACCGGCCACTCCGCCGCAAGGTGTCGGCGGCACACCGATGCTCGACGCGTTTTCGATGCTCGGCGAGATGAATTTCCTGATCTTCATCCTGGCTTCGCTGGTCATCTCCGGCATGATGCAGTTCTATTTCCTGGGAACGGCCCAGTTCATGCAGGACCGCGGAATCGCCAGCAAGGCCGTACCTGCCGCCATGGCCGTCGCGCAAGCGGCCCAGGCCGTCGGCACGCTGTTCCTGCTGGGGTGGTTCTATAATGATCTGGTCGGACCGAAATGGACGTTGGTTGTCGGGGCCGGGTGTTGGCTGCTGATGTACGTCGCGTACGTGGCCTCGAACAGTCGCGTGTTGCTTGTCGCGATCCAGTCGTTGCACGGTCTGGCGTACATGTTCTTCATCATTGCGGGCCAGATCTTCGTTAATGACGTAGCCGATCCGGCGATTAGGGCTTCGGCCCAGGGCTTGATCATCCTGGTGACCACCGGCATTGGCATGTTCCTGGGCACCCAACTCGCCGGTTTCGTTATGGACCGCTACTCGGTCGACGGCAAGTTTCAATGGCGGCAGATCTACACCGTCCCGCTGCTATGTATGGCGGCCGGTACGCTCGCGTTGGTCGTGGGCGTCGGTGACCCACAACCGACGAAAACCCCGGACGACGCGATCGAGCCCGCCGGTAAGGCCGTCCGTGGCGGGATCGACCCGATGGAGCTTCCGCCTGCATACCTGACAAACCGTAGTTAACGCCGTTGCGGCGGCCCTGAGACTATCTCCGTCTGTTTAGAAGTGAGCGGCGTGCGATGGAACCAACCGATAACCCTTACCAGTCTCCCGAGTCGTCACGCGGGCCACAGGCCGGGCCCTTGCCCGGGATGGCGTATCAACGACGCCCGAGGGGGCTTGTGGGCCATGTGCGTGTCGTCGCGATTCTCATGATCGTTCAAGGCGTGCTCGAAACCCTGATGGGCGTCGGGCTGATCGTCGCGGCCGTGGTCGTGCCGCAAATCATAGCACAGCAGCAGAGAGGCGAGCCGCAATGGCCACCCCAAGGACTGCCGCCGGAGGAAGTCCTTTGGATGGTCCGCCTGATGTACGGCGGCATGGGGCTTGCCGGGCTGATCGCCGGGGTCCTGCACATCGTCGCCGGAGTGCGGAACTACCGGTTCCGCGGGAGGACCTTCGGGATCGTCGCCTCGGTCGCCGGGCTGCTCGCCATTGCCACCTGCTACTGCCTGCCCACGGCGGTCGCCGTCGCTGTGTACGGATTAGTCGTTCTGCTCAACACCGAAGTGTCGGAAGCGTTTGCCCTGCGCGAGGCGGGCTATCCGTCGAGCGACGTCTTGGCCCATTTCGGTTGACCTGAAACCAATACCAACACCCTTCTTCTCAGGAGAAACAAATGACACGACAAGACAGCACGTCGAATCACCCCGGCGGCACGACCCGTCGTCGTTTCCTCGAAACGGCTGCCGTGGCCGGTGCGGCCGCCGCGTTTGCCCCAAACGTGTCGATCCTGGGCGCCGAGGCCAAAGGGGCCAACAGCCAACTTGGCGTGGGATTCATCGGCGTCGGCGGCCGCGCCGGTAGCCATATAAATATCGTCAAGCAGTTGCAGAAGGAAGGCCTCGCCCGACCGGTGGCCGTTTGCGACGTTTACCGCCCGCGCCTTGTGGCGGCGTCGAGGAACTGCGGCGGCGCGAAGATGTACGATACACACGAGGAACTCCTGCAAGACCCCGCCGTCGACGTCGTCTGCATCGCCACCCCCGATCGGCTCCACGCCCCGCAGGCGATCGACGCGGTCAACGCCGGCAAAGACGTCTACTGCGAGAAGCCGCTCACACACTGGTCGCAGTTCGAGATGGCTAAGCAAATCGAACGGGCGGCCGCTAAGAACAAGCGAATTGTCCAGGTCGGTACCCAGTACATGGCCGACGAGAACTACGCCAAGGTGTCGAAGATGATCGAGGACGGGATCATCGGCAAACCGGTCCACTGCCAGTTGGGTTACTTCCGACGCGGCGACTGGGGCGAGCGGATGACGATCCCCGACGCCGCCGCCAAGCCGGGCCCCGACCTGAACTGGAAACGGTTCCTCGGCGACGCTCCCGACGTGCCCTTCAGCGTATCGCGGTTCTTCCAATGGCGGCTCTTTTGGGACTACGCCGGCGGACCGGCCACCGATCTGCTCGTGCATACGTTCACGCCCGTCTTCTGCCTCTTGGGGCTCGACTATCCCTATCGCGTGCTCGGCGGCGGGGGCAGCTTCCAGTACGACCGCCAGGTGACCGACCAATGCAACATCATTGCCGACTACAAGGACGGCCCCAGCGTGGTGATGATGAATTCCCTGTCGAACTACACGGGCATCGAGACCAAGATCCGCGGCACCAACGGCATCATCCTGCTCAGCGACGCCGGGATCCGCATCGTGCCGATCGATCCCAAGACCAACAAGGAGACCGACGAAATCCACCTGAAGTGGAACGGCATGGGCGACACGGCCAAGCTATGGCGAAACCTGATCGACTGCGTCAAGACCCGCCGCCAGCCGTTCAGCCCGATTTCCGCGGCCGTCCGCGTCCAGGCTCCGCTGAGCATGGGGATCATCGGCGAGCAGCAGAACAAGGTCGTGATGTTCAACTTCGACAGCGAGACGATTGAGCTGTCGTAGCACTGTCTTGTTCCGCAAGGCGAAGCTACATCTTGCGGAGCAAGATGGCTACTTGGACGACGACTTAGCGGCGGGCGTCCGCTGCCTGCTCAGGGCAGCCGGGGCCGGTTGAGTACCGCCTCGGGTGGCCTTGCCGTGCAGAACGCCCTGCTTGTCGAACCAGAGCGGGTCGATGCATAGGAACCGGTTCCATGGGCGGGTGCCGTCCTTCTGCTGATGATAGACCGACCACAAGTTGCCCCGCCCGTCCTCGACCACGCATCCGTGGCCCGGGCCCAGCGCGCCGTTGCCCCGGCTGACGATCGGGTTGTCGGCGTGTTTCACGAACGGGCCCGTCGGCGAGGTTGCCGTCGCGTAGCCGATCGCATAGTCCAACGACGAGGCGCCCGTGCCGCTGTAGAGGAGATAGTACGTGCCGTCGTGCTTCAGCATCCACGGGCCTTCGGTGACCGCCCCGCGTTTCCTCTCCCACGGCTCCGTCGGCCGGATGATCTCGGTCGGCTTGCCCTTCTTCAACAACGGGGTTTCCATCGGCTGTACGCAAATCCTGAACCCGGGCAGTTGGACGTAGTAAAGGAAGTACTTGCCGTCGCTATCGCAGAACATGTGGGCGTCGATGGCGCCTGTGAACAACGTTGCGCGGTCGGCGAACGTTGCGTCCGGGCGGGGGGCAACCGCCACGCCAATCCGCTTGTTCACCGTATAGTACAGATAGAACTGCCCGTCTTTCGGGTCGTGAAAGACGTCCGGGGCCCAGACGTTGGTCTCGCCCGGCTGAAACACCTTGGGGCCCTTCGTCCAATCTACCAGGTCCGTAGAGTAGTAGACGTGGTAGCTGCGGTTGTCACCCGTGGGATAGAGATAATACTTACCCTTGTAGGCAAGCACGCAGGGATCGGCCGGGCCGATCTCGTCGATAACCGGGTTCGCGTAAGTTGGCTCTTCGGCCGCGATGCTCTCGCTCGATGCACCTGCCGCCAAGCAAGCGATCGCCGCGACACACGTTGCCGGAAGAACGATTGCACGATGTTTCATGGTCATGGTCTTTCGTATCGTGGTACAGTTCGACAGCATTCCTCATACAAGCTCGAAGCGCAAGCGAGTGGATCAGTCATGACGAAATCCACTCGCTTGCGATTTGAACTCTTGGAAATCCACTCGCTTGCGCTTCGAGCTTGTATTACGTGCCACCGGCTTACGGCTGCGGTGGACCGATGCGGATGTTGCGGAAGAAGACCTCTTCGCTGTGGTTCTGCAGACCGAGAAATCCGCTGCGACGCCGCTTGTCCAGCTCGGGAAACTCCGATGCCTTGGCGTCGATTACAACGACGCCGTTGTGCGTGATCCGGTAGTCGGTGCCGCGGCAGTTGATTTCCATTTGGTTCCACTGACCGGCCGGCCGACTGACCCGCTGCTGGGCAGCCGCCACCTTGTAGATGCTGCCGGAGAACTGGTAGGGCTTCAGATCGGCGTAACGCGGATGCACGTCGTCGAGGATCTGGATCTCCACGCCGCCGTCCTCGCCGTGGTGATCGCCGTCTTCGGAAGCCCGCACGTAGACACCCGAGTTGCCGGCCGACTTGAGCTTGTACTCCAGCCGGAGGTTAAAGTCGCCGTGCTCTTCGATGCTGCGGAGCCAGGAGCCGCGTTGACCGGTACAAGTCAGCAAACCGTCCGCCACTTTCCAGCACTCATTCCCGTTGCCGACCTCTTTCCAACCGGCAAGGCTCTTGCCGTCGAAGAGCGACGTATGGCCCAGCTCGGTGATACGCACGTTGCGGAAGAGGAACTGCCCGCCGCCGGGTACCTCGGCCTGCAAGCAGAGGTAGCCGCAGTCGGCCTCGAGCCCGTCGGCCTTCCATGCCTCTTTGCCGTTGATTTGAAGCGCCGCAGTCGAGCCGACCACGGTCAGTTTGAACCGGTTCCACTGGCCCGGCTTGCAGAGCCCTTCGCTGGCGGCCCCCTCGAGCCCCGAGCAGTTCCCCTCCAAGTCCTTGCGGAGATTGATCTGGTAGCGGCTCGGCCAGGGTCGGCCCTTAGGCGGCAACTCGCAGCGGAAGTAGATGCCCGAGTCCCATCGGTCCTCCTTCAACGCCTTCCAATCGAGCTCAAGCACGAAGTCGGTGTATTGCCCGGCCGCTCGCAGCAAGCCGTTGCCCGATTGGATGGCAATCGCGCCGTCGGTCACGTCCGCCTCGCAGCCGGTAACGATCCAGCCGTCCAACGTTTTGCCGTCGAACAATGAAGTTGCGAAGCCGTCCGGCTCACTGTCACCCTCAGTAACAGCGCCGGCCGGGGAAATCGGCAGCAGACCACAGAGGATCACAAGGGCGAAGCTTGGCACGTGTCGTTTCATTTCATTAGTCCTAGGTTTATTGCCCCGGATATTGCAGGTCTGCGCCCCATCTTCCAGACAGGCAGTAGTCTAGCAGATCTCTCGGCGGATGCAACTTGGGGGAGTTTTTCTTGGGGCCGGCGAAGCCCTACCGGCCGAACATCTGGCGCCACACGTCTCGAACGCGGATTCGTCGCGATCCACATATACCGTCAACTTCTACTGCATGTGGCCGAGTCGACGGGACAGCCCGATATTAAAATACGCAGCTTACGTTATTTAGGCAAGCGTGACAAGCGGTACGGCCCCCTGGGCTGCGTCATCCGATTCGACGGTGGCGTTGACTCAACGTGAACTACTCGTACAGAGGTGGATAGAACGATGCGGATTGCACTATTCGCTTGGGAAACACTCCATTCGATTCCGGTGGGAGGAATTTCCGTTCACGTGACGGAACTGGCTGCCGGACTTCAACGTCGCGGACACGATGTCCACGTCTTCACCCGTCGGGGACACGAGCAACCGGACTACGAGTGCGTCGACGGGGTGCATTATCACCTCTGTTCGTTCGAGCTCAACTCGGATCTGGTCGACGAAATCAACAGCATGTGCCGTTCGTTCGTCGAACGGTTCTTCGCCGTCGAGGACAACGCCGGGCGGTTCGACATCGTTCACGCCCACGACTGGCTGGCCAGCAACGCGGCGATCTGGATCAAGGAGGGGCGTGGCCACAAAGCGATCGTGACCATCCATTCCACGGAATACGGTCGTAACGGCAATGAGTTTTACGGTGGCCAGGCTCCGCGCGTCCACGACCACGAGCGGCACGCCACCTATTGCGCCGATCGCGTGATCACCGTTTCGCACCGGTTGAAGGAAGAAGTCAACTGGCTCTACGAAGTACCCCACGACAAGATCCAGATGATCTACAACGGCGTGAACTCGAAGGTGTTCGACTACGAGATCGACGAGGGCGAAGTCAAACGCCGGTACGACGTCGCCCCGATGGACCCGATGGTGTTATTCGTCGGGCGGATGGTCGTGCAGAAGGGTCCCGACCTTCTCGTACACGCCATCCCCGGGCTGTTGCGGCACTACCCCGAGGCCAAGTTTGTCTTTGCCGGCGACGGCCACATGAAGGACGACGTTTGCCGCATCGGACGCAACCTGGGTGTTGCCCACGCCATGCGGGTGCTTGGCACGAGGACCGGCCGCGAGCTTCACGACCTGTTCAAGGCCTGCAACGTGCTCGCCGTTCCGAGCCGCAACGAGCCGTTCGGCATCATTATTCTGGAAGGCTGGAGTGCCGGCAAGCCGGTCGTCTGCACGAAGCAGGGTGGCCCGGCCGAGTTCGTCTGGCACGAAGTCAACGGACTGCAGACCGAAGACACACCCGATTCGATCGGCTGGGGTCTGGGGACGATGTTGTCCAATCATAACCGTTGCCGATGGATGGGCCGCAACGGCCGAGCCGCCGTCGACGCCGTTTTCAGTTGGGACAACATCGCCGAACAGACCGAGATCGTCTACTTCAACGTTGTATAGACGTGAACGGACCCGGAGAGAGGTTGTCAGTTTTCAGTTATC
>JABMRB010000066.1 GCA_013202865.1 Candidatus Nealsoniibacteriota bacterium
CCCTGCCCCTCTCCCGCAAGCGGGAGAGGGGAGTTCTTGTTCGACGGCCAGCAAGGTCCGCCGACCAGAGGTCGAGACGAAGCCGTTCTTTCTCTACATGGCCTACACGATCCCGCACGGCAACTACGAGGTACCCAGCGATGCTCCCTATAGCGACAAACCATGGTCGGCAAAGCTGAAGAACTACGCGGCGATGGTCACGCGGCTCGACGGCGACGTCGGCCGGATCATGGCGTTGCTTGCGAAGCTCGATATCGATCGCCGCACGATCGTCTTCTTCACCAGCGACAACGGGGCGGCCTTCGTCGAACCCACCTTCAACAGCTCGGGCCGTCTGCGGGGCCAGAAGCGGGACATGTACGAGGGCGGCATCCGCGTGCCGATGATCGTCCGCCGGCCCGGTCGCGTGAAGCCGGGCAGCAGCAGCGATCAGGTCTGGGCCTTCTGGGATTTCCTGCCGACCTGTGCCGAACTGGCCGGGGCCGAGCTGCCTAAGGACATCGACGGCATCTCCATGCTGCCAGCCATTTTGGACAAGCCGCAGCAGAGCCACGAATTTCTCTACTGGGAGTTCTTCGAGCGAGGCTTCCAGCAGGCGGTCCGCCACGGGGATTTCAAAGCCATCCGCCCTGCACTCGGCAAGCCACTTCAGCTATACAACTTAGCCGAGGACCCGAGCGAGAGCCAAAACGTCGCCGCGGAACATCCCGAGGAGGTCGCCCGAATCGAAGCGTATCTGAAGACCGCACGGAGCGAATCGGAGAATTGGCCGTTGCCGAAGAAGTAGGGTGCGTGCAACGCACCAGCACCGGGGCACCGATACCGGATCACCAGCACCGGATGTTGTGGTGCGTTTCACGCACCCTACAAAGCTACATCCCGAAGAGTTGATACAACGGCAAGTGGCGGTAGTGAACCTCGAGCATCAGCAGTCGTAGCGCCGTGCTGTAGACCCGCCCGCCGCTGCCTTCCCATTTGTCTTTCGGTTCCCAGGTGCCTGAAAGATGGCCGTCCTTCTCTTGGGTCTGGATGAGCATTTGGCTCAAGGCGGCGTTCCACTTCTGCCAGCGGTCGCCCTGCAAGTGGAACATCACTTGGGTGCCGTAGTACCAGTAGTAGCTGTTGTCATCTCCCCCGCCCTTGCCCGGCAGGTTCTCGAGCATGTAGGCGGTGCCGGCGGTAAGCCGCGGGTCGTTCTGGTCGGCACCCAGATATTGCAGACAAAGCAGGGCCTCGGCCGTCATCGTGGGCGTGGCATTGCCGCTGGCTTGGTATCGGTAACGCCCCGTTCCCTGTTGCGCCTGATCGAGCCACTTGGGCACCAGATCGAGCGTCGGCTGCGGAACGTTCAGCCCGGCCATCTGACCGCTCTTCATGGCCATCACCTGCCAGCCGACGACCGACGTGTCGGCCGCGTTATTGGGATGATAGCGCCATCCGCCCGATGGCTTGTGCTGGGCGGCCACGATGAAGTCGATCGCCCGTTGTGCCGGAGCGCGGAGTTTCGCATCGCGGCTCATGCCGTAGGCCTCGCACAAGGCGATCGTGGCGATGCCATGGGCGTACATCTGGCTGTTGCTGCGGTCGTTCTGCGTCAGGTCGCCGTCCTCGCGCTGCTGCCGCACGAGCCACTCGACCGCCTTGCGCACCGTGGCCTGGTGATCGCCCGACGCGTGCGTATGGCCGTCGCCGAGAAACGGCAGCAGGGCCAGCCCCGTCGCGGCAGTATCCGAGTGGACGCTGCCGGTGCGGCCGTAGTTCTTACCCTGCTCGCGGTTGAAGTATTCGTGCAGGCTCCATCGCCCGTCGTCGGCCTGATGTTTCTTCAGCCAGGCCAGGCCCCGGGCGACCGCCTTCAGGGTATCTTTGTCGCCGCCGTACTTCTCAATCAACTCGGCCTTCGATACGGTGCCGCCGGCAGCGAGGGACGCTGTGCCACGCATGCGGAACATGGCCTGCAAACCGACGGCGTCATCGGCGTAGAGAATAGCCGACACACGCGTCGGCCGCCGCGCGATCAGGCTGGCATGGCGGCTGAACGTGGGGGCAACGTCGACGGCCTGCTTGTCGAGGCTGCCGAACACGGGCCGCTCGGCCCGGGCCAGGTAACGCCCACCCAGCCGCCCGGAAGTCTTCACCGGGACGTGGAACATCTTGGCATCGGGCCGGTCGACACCGACCACGACGCCCGCCACCCGGTCTGCGGCCGTCTCCGACGCAGCGCCGTCGACCGCGACTGCGGCCGGCGTCTCGCCTGCGATAGCCTCGGTGGCGGGCGCCTCGAGTGATCGCTTCACACGCTCCAGTTGGGCCGTTACCTTGGCCGTCGAAAACGTAGCCGGCACGGCCGACTCGGCCGGGCGGTCGCCGGGTCGGTCCAGACCGGGCAGAGCGTCTGTTCGGGCCGTGCGTCCGACGTTCAACGTCAGGGTCTGCGGCAAGGGGACCTTCGCGGTGCTCTGGCGGCCGACGTCGACACGGACGCCTTGCGGCAACGGCCCCGTTGCGGTCGTCTCGACGCCGGGTGGCCCCACTTCGACCGTTTCGACTTGCTCGGAAGTGTCCACACCGATGGTCGCCGCCGGCCCGTTGCGCCGCGCGGCCATGGGCGCATCGCTGAGCGGGGCAATCGTGACGCCACCGGGCCGGCTGTCGATCCGCTGGGCTTTGATCTGCTCAACCGTCGGCCCAACACGGCTGGTTGTGTTCGACGTGCGTTGCAGCGAGTTGGGCAACGCGGCAAGCTGCATACCGGGCTGCTGCCGAGAAACGTTGACGGCTGTCCGTGCGGGCGGACTGTCGTTTTGGGCGTCGGCCACCGGGGCACCGAGCGACTCGGTCTTCACTTCCGCCACCGACGCATCGCCGGCGATCGCGTCAACCGTTCGCTCGGTCCGTTGAAGCGGTTTCGACTCCCGATCGACGGCATCGGGGCGGACCGGGACCTGGCTGAGGCGTTCGATCGACTCGTCGGCCGGGGTAACCTGCACGTTCGTGTCGAGCGGGCGGGCGTGGCGGAGGTTGGGCAGGTGCGCCAGGCTGCTCGGGGTCGGTTGGCGCTGGTCGACGTGGACGTCGGTTCGCGCGGGCGCGGCTTGAGTCTGCGGCGGGGCGACCGGGGCACCGAGTTTCTCGATCGTTACCTGCGTCGGCGCGGTGGCCGGCTCAGTTGGTCGCACAGTGCGCGTCAGGTCGGGCTGCTGCGGGATGTCCGTCTTGATCGGCTCGTCCGTCGCTTTCTCGGGTGCGATATGATCCTGCTGCAACATTATCGCCGGATCGACTGCGCGGCGGGGTATCTTAGGTGCATCGGGCAGTTCGGTCGTCATCTGCCGGTTCGGCAGGTCCACGTCAGCCCGGGCATGCTCCTCGGCGGGTTTCTCGACGGCCTGTGGCTTGTCCAGCTCGATATGATCGTCCATCACCCGCCCGATCACCTGGCGGCGACGCTGCAAGGCCGGGTCGTCCGCGTCGAACTCGGCCTTGGGTGGCTCGACGTCGAGACGCTCGTCGGGCAGATCGCGTCGCGGCCTGGTGGGTAACTCCGGGATGGGAGAGTCGGTCGGGATCGTGATCCCCGGCGTCTCGGTAACCTTGCGGGCGACGTCGGCCGGGTCGACCGTCTCGATCGAGTTCAGATCGGCCACCCTCTCATAGTCCTCCATCGGCTTCTCACGCGACTCCGGCGGCGGCTCGTCGACCAGTTGGGCGACAACGAGAATCTCCGCGAACTTCTTCTTGACTTGTTCGACGAATCCCTCGGGCAGCGGAACGTGATACAAGGCCGTGCCGATCAGAACGTGCAACAACAGGGCCGTGAGCACAACGCCCGGCACGGGCATGCGGCGCAACGACATCTCGCGGATGTACCAGATCAGCGCGGCCAACAGCGCCGCGGCCAGCAGTCCGGCAACAATCCACCACCAGTTGTCTTGCAAGAACGCCAACAATCCCGCCAGCCGGCTCTGCTGCCAGCCCTCCTCCCGGAAAACCTCCTTGGCGTGGCTCAGATAGAGCCGGTAGCGAACCTCCTGCTTAGGCCGCTCGGGATCGACGGGCAAATTGCGGGAGAAGAGCAGACTAAAGCCGTTGTCGTCCAGTGCCGGCTCGATCTCGTTGGCTGCCGTGTTCACACCGTTGCCAAGGTTCTGGGGCTCGAACACGCGGTCGTCCTGGATGCGGGCACGGTAGATGTCGAAATTGGGCTGCTCGCCGTCGCGCACCGGTCGCTTGGAAACGAAATAGAGGAAGGCCCCGGAAGGCGAAACGAACGGAGCACCTTCGTTGACCCGCGGCATGTTCAATTCCGTTAGCGGCTCGGCGGTCGACCACGCCTTGTCCGACGCCGGACGCCGGGCCATGTAGAGATCGAACGTGGCAAGTCCTTGCTCGGCCCGCAAGGTGAGGTCCCACTGGTCGGACGGTTTGGCCGCCGTGCCGTCGACCGTCCGGCGGTGCATCTCGTCGGTCTGGTTGCTGGCGAAGAACAGCCGCAGCCCGTCCTTGGAAATCGCCGGATCGTATTCGTCGGCCGGCGTGTTGATCCGCGGGCCCAGATTCCGCGGCGTGCTCCAGCCATCGGGCGTTTTGTCGGCGACGTAAAGGTCGCGCCCGCCGAATCCGCCCGGGCGATCACTGTAGAGATACAACCGCTTGCCGTCAGGGCGAATCACAGGGCCCACTTCGTTCGACTCGGTGTTGAGCTGCTCGACCGGCTCGGCCGCTTGCCATGCGCCCTCCTTCAGATCGGAACGGTAGACGTCGTGGTTTCCGTCGGCCGTTCGCCGGGTGAAGTAGAGCGCCGTCCCGCGCTGGGCCAGCAACGGCCGGATCAGGCTGTCGCTGGTGTCGAGTCCGGGCGTTTCGATCTTGAACTGCTCGGCCGGCTGCCAGACGACTTCCCATCGCGGCGGGGCGTCGGCCTCGGCCCAGCGGTACATCTGATCGACGGTCACGACGTCGCGGATCCGTGACGGCAGCAGCATGTAGACGATCGCCGCCGCCACCACCACGATCAACGCGTTGCGGAGCCGAAAGATCCGTCGCCACAGGGGCCGCCTGGCGGGCGTTTGGGCGTTCATATCCGTCGCCTTTATGAGGTTGGGACGGCCCGCAGGCCGCCCGGTTGCGCGATTCGCCTATTCCGGCTCCTTCTCCACCGCCAACACATGCTTGAAATCCTCCCGTAAGCAAAGACTCATCACGCGAGCCGGGAAGACGACCGGCACTCGCTTGTCGGCACGGATCAGTACGCTGCGCAGCTTGGTATAGTGCGGATTATTCGTCGCCACCTCCTTCAACAGCCCGGCCAAAGCCTCTTCGCTGTACTCCTCGCCCGACACGATGTACTTGCCTTTGTTGTCGATGTTGACGACCAGCGCCCTGGGCACCTCGGTCCGCGGCACGGCCACGGGCACCGGCGGCAAACTGGTGGGGAGTTCATACTCTTCTTGCTCCTCTTGGGCAAACTGGGTAGTCACCAGAAAGAAAATCAACAACAGAAACACCACGTCTATCAGCGGCGTAAGGTTACTGTTGTCGCCTTCGGTGCTGGAAGGGGGCAATCTCATGATGGGCTCCTCGTGGTGCCGTAGTGCAGGCGGCCCGCCTGCGTTGCACAAAGTCAGACTCCAGGTATCACTCAGCCGCAGGCGAACCGTCCCCAGCCACGGCATTTTCGATACGCGTGAAACTCGGCATCGTCTCCAGCAGCGTCTCGTCGATGTCTCGCATGAACCGCTCTACCTTCGTGTTGAACCACGCCACAAGCAACAGGCACGGAATGGCAATCGTCAACCCCATGGCCGTGGTGATCAACGCCAGGTAGATGCCCTCGGCCAACTGTTCCCCCTTGCCCGTGCCCTGCGTGCTGGTCCTGTGAAAAGCCAGGATCATACCGACCACCGTCCCCAGCAGGCCGACCAGCGGCGCCACGTTGCCGATCACGGCTAGCGGCCGGTTGCGGCTCTGCATGGCAGCCGATTCCCGTGCGACGGTGTCCTCCATCGCCTTTTCGATCTCCGGCAACGGCCGGCCGCTACGCAACACGCCCGCCTTGAGCACCTTCGCGATCGGCGAGCCCGAGCCGTCGCAAAGGCTGCCGAGGTTTTCTATGTCGCCCTGCTTGGAGGCCAGCAACGCATTGAGTTCCCTGACGAACCTCGGTGGCACCACCCTTGCACGTCGCAACGCCACCAGTCGCCCAAGAGCTACCACCATCGCCACAAGCGAGAAGAGCAGCAAGACCGAGTAGAAACCGATCGCCACCCAATTGCCGGAGCTCTTGACGATCAGTTGGCCCAGGTTCTCGGCCTTGCCGTCGTCGTCCTGCTTCTCATCGGTCTTCGCGTCTCTTTCTTCTACGTTCTCGCCGTCGGCGGCCTCGTCGGCAACCTCGGCATCGTCCGGCGCGTCCGGTGCGGCCGCGTAGCCGTTGAAGTTTCCCCAGACGCAGATCAACATCAGCAGGGTCAATATCCAGAATACCGCGGGGAATCGCTCTCGTTTGTGGCCAGTCATGGGTTACTCCTCAAGGGTGAAACACGCGCCGGGCAAGCCCGGCCGCTAAACGCTTGTTGTCGTTAGGGTTTCAAACTCTGAATCAATTTCGCGGCGTCTTGCGCTTCGGGTTGATCGGAATACTTGTCGACGACAACCTGCAACGTGGTCGCTGCCTTCTCCTTGCGGCCAAGTGCGATCAGACAGCGGCCCGCCTCGAGCTGTGCCCGGGCTTGCCATTGCTTGTAGGGATAACCGGCAGCCACGGTGAGAAACTCGACCACCGCATCCTCGTATTTCTTCTCGACGAAGGCAATCTCGCCAATCATGTAGCGCGCCCGGGCGGCCGTCTCGGTCTCCGTCTCCTCGGTAACCTGCTCGAAGGCTGCCTTGGCTTCGGTCCGCTTCTGTTGCCGGTTCAGCGCCACACCGAGTCCGTATCGGGCGTCGCTCACTTGCGGGTACTTGGCGAACTGGGCGATGAGCGTCTCGAAATGCTTCTGGCTTTCGGGCCACTTTTGCAGTTTGCCCGCGCAAGTGCCGGCCCGATAGAGCGAATCGGCGTGGTACTTCTCGATCTTCTCGCCCTTCTCTTCGGCCACCTTGACGAACAACGGCATCGCTTCGGCGAACTTATCCTGCCGGAAGAGGCTCTCGGCAGTCAGGTAGCGGCCCGGCCCGGCCAGATCGCCCGTGGGGTGTTCGGCGAGCTGTGCCTGCAAAATGGTGGCCGCCTCGGCGAACTTCTCTTGCTGAAACTGCACGTCGCCCAGCTTGTATTGAAGCTTCTCCTTCAACGTCGGCTCCTTGACCTTCGCCAGACCGGCAGCAAACGCAACGGCTGCCTTGGCGATCTCGGCCGACTGCTGCGACGCGTCGTTCAGCGCGACGGCCGCCTCCTCGTGAGCGCGGCCCACGTGGAACCAACTCTCGGCCACCAGCGGACTCTCGGGCGTCTTCTCCGCCAGCGTGCGAAACGCGGCCGCCGCCTCCTGGAGCTTCTTTTCCTGAAGCTGGGCGTGGCCCAACTCGTAGTAGACGTTCGCTGCGTGGACGTAGTCGGGCTTGTCTTTGAGCAACGCCTCCAACGCCGCGGTCGCCGGGGCGAACTGCTTCTGTCCGATCAGGCAAAGCACGAGCGTGTAGCGGGCGTCCAACGTCTCGTCGCCGGTGGGGTTCGTCTTCAGATACGCCTCGATGTCCTGCACGGCCTCGGCGAACTTGTCCTGACGCTGGTAGACCAGCCCCCGCAGGTAGCGAGCCCGGGCTGTGATCGCCGCGTCGGTGTTGTCCGAGATCACCTTGCCCAGCGCCTCGACGGCCTTGTCGTAGTCCTCCTTGGCAAGGTAGGCCGACCCCAGAGCGTAGTTCGACGCCGCGGCAAGCTCGTCGTCGGGCGACGCGTTGAGCACCTCTTGGTAGCGGGCGATCGCCTCGTCGTACTTCTTCTCATCCTGAGCAATCTCACCCAATTGATAGAGGGCCTGGGCCCGGTACGTGCTCTGCGGGAAATCGGCGATTAGGCGCTCGAGCCGTGCGCGTGCATCGGCCGGCTTGGCCAGCACGCGCAGGCTGGGCGCGGCGGCGGCAAGCACCTCGTCGGCCCGCGACCAGTCGGCCTTGGCGCTCAACGCAGCGTCGCAGGCGGTGACCGCTTCGCCATGGCGATCGGTGGCGCCGTAGCTGCGCGCGAGCAGCAATTGGGCCTCGGCAACGTGCGCCGGGTCGCTGAGCTTGGCGAGATTGCCTTTTAGGTAGTTGATCGAATCGTCGTGCTTCTCCGAGCGAAACAGGCACCAGCCGATCCGCAAATGAGCCCGGGCTACGCGCGAGTGTTCGGGATGTTTGGCGATCAACTCGCGATAGAGCTGTTCCGCCTTGGCCAGATCGCCGCTACTGCCGCCGTCGGCACCGGCCGGCAGCAGGTAGCTCTCCGCAGCGACGTACAACACGGCCGGACGAAGTTCGTGCGCGGCGTAGTCGCCCTTAGCCAGGAAGGCCTCGGCCTGTTTGCGGGCCGTGTCGTAGTCCTCCTGGCCGAGCGCAGCCAGCGCCGTCATGTAGAGCGCCTGGGACGCCAACGGATGCTCGGCGTGTTGCTGTAAGAAAGCCTGATACAAGGGCAACGCCTCCTTGCGGCGGTCGGGTAGATCGTAGAGTGCGTCGGCCCGGGCGGCTTGCAGATAGGCTACGAACTCGCCGGCCGTGAACGTCTTGACCGCGTCGTCGAGCACTTTCAACGCGTCGGCCGGTTTGTCCAGTTTCAGCAGCGAGCGCCCCAGCCAGTAGGCCGCTTCGGCGGATTGCTCCTGCTTGGCGGCTACCAGCGGTTCGAGCGCCTTTCGGGCGTCGTCCGGCTTGTCGCCCAGGTAGTAGCACTTGCCGGCCGCCAGTTGGGCTGCGCCCTTGTAGGTGCTGTTGGGGAACTTCTGCAAGAGCTGGGCAAACCGGTCGGTCGCCTCGGCTACGTTGCCAGCCTCCAGGCGACATTGGCCCAGTCGCAACAGCGCGAAATCCGCGCGGGGGAAATCGGCGACCGCCGCCACCGTCTCGAAGTGCTTCTGGGCGTCGGTGTACTTCTTCTCGGCAAACAACGACATTGCAATCCGCAGCCGAATCTCGGTAGCCAGTTCGTGATTGGCGAACGAGCCGTTGTCGAGAAAGGCCTTGAACGTGGCGGCCGCGTCGGCGTCAAGGCCCAGTTCCTGCTCGGTGGTACCCAGCGCGTAGTAGGCGTCGGCCAGCAAGGCGTCGGACGGCTTGGCGGCCACGAGTTTCTTGTACGCCCCGACGGCGTCCTTCAGATCGGCGGCCGCGTAGAGCGACTCGCCCTGCATATAGAGCGCCCCATGGGCGTAACGGCTGGCGGCGTACTTCGACGCGACCGTGCCCAACTCCGTGGCGGCCTTCTTGAAATCCTCCGGTTTCTTCGACGCCGCGGCCAGTTGGTAGTAGGCCATGCCCAGGTTGTACTGGGCCCCGTCGGCCTTGGCGAAGTTGGGATACTTGCTCAACACGGTCTGGAACGAGGCGACCGCTTCCGGGAACTTCTTCGCGTGCAACTGACAGATGCCGAGGAAGTAGTTCGCCCGGTCGAGCCGCGAATCTGTAGGATACTTCTTGACGAACGCGGCCCACTTGTCGGCCGCCCGGGCGTGGAGCCCGCTGTTTTGCAGCGCCGCCGCGGCGTTGAAATCCCGCACCGCGGCGTTGTTGGGTGTCTCCTGGGCAACTGCCGCACCGCTAGCAATGACGACAACGACAGCAAGTAGCAACCGAGGGAAGTAGACATAGCACGATCGGGAAAACGGCATCAATTGGTCCTCCTGCTCAGTAGTACAACTCGTTTTCCGAGACCGGGCCGGACCGTACGCACGGGCTTGACCGTGCGATAAGGGCCATGCCTCTCGCGTCCTCGGAGGCATCCACACCCAATCATCCGGTGGATTTTCATCCGCACTGCTCCGAATGTCAAGCATTATACGGCTCACCGCCGGTTCAAATGGTAGCCAGCCCCGGTCATTCGACGGGAAATCACCCGTTTTTTCTTAGCGCGGTGGGAATGGGTGCGTGACGCAACACCACGGATAGCACCTTCCCCCCCGAACGCAGTCGGGGGGCGTTGAAGATCACTCCCCGCTGCCCACTCCCACCACTCTTCCCCTTCACGTTGGACACCCGGAGCCGTTACCTGCTATAATTCACCCCAATCCCAAATCTGAAATCCCAAATCCCCCCCCTACCCTTTCCCAATCTGACAAGGTGAGAACGTGAAGAAAAGAACCACACGCTGCAGTCTGATCGTTGCCGTTCTATCGGTGGTGTTGTTTTCCGGGGCCGATTGGTTCCGGTTTCGAGGTTCGGATACGTCGGGCGTTTCTGGGGAGACCGCGCTGCCTACGACCTGGAGCGAGACCGAGAACATCGTTTGGAAGACACCGCTGCCCGGTTTCGGAAGTTCCAGCCCGATCGTGCTGGGCGAGAATATCTTCCTGACCGCTTACAGCGGCTACGGGTTCGACTCCGACGAGCCGGGCGATCAGAAGGACCTCAAGCTGCACGTGCTCTGCATCGATCGCACCACCGGCAAGATCCTCTGGGACAAGACAGCCGAGACCCGGTTGCCGGAGACCGAGTACGACGGCGGGTACGTCCGCCTGCACGGTTACGCCTCCGCCACGCCAGTGACCGATGGCAAGGCGGTCTACACATTCTTCGGCCGCTCCGGGGTTCAAGCCTACAGCCTCGACGGCGAACTGCTCTGGGAAGCGTCCGTCGGCGACGGACTCGACAAGCGCGGATGGGGCTCAGGCGCCTCACCGATCCTTGCCGCCGATCTGGTAATCGTCAACGCTAGCATCGAAAGCGAGTCGCTCGTCGCGCTCAACAAAACCACCGGCAAGGAAGTCTGGCGGGCCGAAGGCATCGTCGACTCGTGGAGCACACCCGCGTTGGTCGATCTACCCGACGCAAAGCAGGAATTGGTCGTCAGCATGCACAGCAAGGTCCGCGGCTACGACCCGGCCACCGGGAAGCAACTCTGGGAGTGTGCCAGCGTGGAAGACTACGTCGTGCCGGCCGTGGTGGTCGATCGGGGGGGCGTTTACGTGACCGG
>JABMRB010000507.1 GCA_013202865.1 Candidatus Nealsoniibacteriota bacterium
ACCTTATCGTCGACCCAGGGGTCGAAGTTACCGTCGGTCCAACCCTTATCGGTGCCGCTGTTGCCGAAGTTGGCCCGCAAGGCGGCCCAGTCGCTGAGCCAGACCTTGCCGTCGCCGTCGGAGTCGCCACCCAGGGCGACGAAGACGTCGAGGTCGACGGTTTCGGTGGTGGATACACCTCGATTATAGGTGACGTCCCGCAGGAAGGCACCTTGGCCGATGTGGGCCGTTTTGTCGCCGGCGGGTGCCGGAGCGACACTGGCGAACTCAGGACCGGTCGCACCGGCAACGCCGGTGATTTCGCCGTCCACGATGTTGTCGACGATCGTCGGCGTGCCACCACTAGCCACGAAGAAATCATTCGCGGTACGCCCGATCGCCTGCGGTGCCAGCGTCCCATCAAGATTGAGGGAGGCCCCGCCGCGGAGGGCAACCGTGTCCGCCGTGATGTTGTCCTTGTCGGCCAAGCTGACCTCGAAGTTGGACACCGAGCTTGGGGTGAGTAGCAAATTGCCCGTGTCGACGGTAATCCCACCGATGCTGTTGCCCGGGGCGAGGGTATCAACCGTAACGCTGGCGTCCGTGACAATCGTGCCGTCACCGGACAGGGTGCCCAGGGTTATGGCAGGCGAGCCCGTGCCAGTGAAGGCCAGCGTATTGCCCGCACCGAGATCCACGCCACCCAGCGTGACGAATTCATACGTACCCAGGTTGGCAGTCGTGCTGGCCTGCAGGGCCAGATTCGTCGAGCCCATGGACAGCTTCTTCTCGACGATCACGACGAAGTCATCGAAGTAGGTCGCACCGTTCAGGTCGGCAGTGGGACCATTTGCCCAGAAGTTCACGCCGCCAAGGGACGCTACGGGCAGGCCGGCGAGGTTCCACTGGCCGGTGTGGAACTCCGTCCCGTTGTAGGACACGGTAACGGTGTCGGCGTCGAGATCGATGGCAAGCTCGATATCGCCCCAGGTGTCGTAGACCAGGTCGGTCTCAGAATCCCAGTACGTCAGCTTGTTGCTGCCGGTATCGGCTGCCACCCATCCACCGTCGTTCCAGTTGTCGGGCAAGGAACCCTGCGAGATAAACATCTGCACATTGCCCTCGTAGGTGCTGGGGACAAAATGCTTGTACGACAGCGTCCAGCGTCCGGCCGTGGTCACCACACCGTCGTTGAGGGCGATGTTGTACACGTCGGAGCCATAGCTGCTGCCACCAGAAGCCGGGTTGAGGTGCAGCGCCATCGACTGCGTGCCGCTAGCGGCCTGGTCGTCGGTGACGACGGGCAGCGATGCGCCGCCCCAGTCGATCCAGTTGCCCTGGCCACTGACGTCGCCGAGGGTGTAGGAGTCGAAGTTGTCGACCGAACCAACGAGGTCCGGAGCCAGCGAGACCTCGCCGCCAAGGAACGTCAGGGTCTTGGCCGTGGCGACGTCCGCACCGGAGACCTGCATACCCGGACCGCTCATGACGTTGATGGACTCCGTCGCGGCGGGGATGTTCAGAGCCGAGGTGACCGTCACGCCGGCAGCGTTGGTCACGCCGCCGTTGATGTTCAGCGTCTCGACGGTGACGGCAGAACCGGCCTCGAACGTGCTGTTGCCGATGGTGTCCAAGGTGGCCGCACTCAACGTGCCGCCGCTCTGGGCCGTCAGGCTGGCACCCGCGGCGACGTTAACCTTGCCGCTTGTGGCCAGAACGCCGCCGTTGGCAACAATCAAGCTGCCGCCGGACTCGATGCCCGTGTACAGCGCCGCATTGCCCGCCGAGCCCACCGTGATGGTGTGCGTGTCGCGGATCACGCCAGCGCTGGACGTCGTGGGAAGAACGCCGCTTTCCCACGAGGGGCCCGCAGTCCACACACCGCTATCGATACTCAACGCGGCGGTCGGAGCGGACAGACCCGTCAGTTCCAGCGTGCCCGCCACCGCATTGTGCGAAACGGACGCGCCGCTGACATCCCACCACGAGGGGCCGTCGGAACCCAGCACGACGACGCCGTTGGCTGCATCGAACGCCACGGCGACGTCCTGAACGATAGTACCTTCATCATCCATCCACGTCTGCAGTGCATCCGTGGTTCCCAGGTCGTACGACAGGATGGTGAACACGTCGGAGGTGACAGCCGTCCCGTCACCAGCGACCGCGACGGTGAACTGGCCCGTATCCGAGGGTACGGTCAGCACCGTGCCCGGAGCCAGGACCAGCGTGTCGTCGCTAGCCGTGCCGAGATCCCAACCGTACATCGCACCGGCGCTGCCGAATCGCACTTGCGTGGCGTCAATCTCGACCGAAGCAACACCGATACCCGGATTCAGGGTGGCGGTGCCGTCGATTAACAACTCGTCCACCAGGGTGACCGTGCTGCCAGGTGCAAAGGTACCGCCGTCACGGCCGTCGAGGTTGACACGGTGGGCAGTGACGGGTCCGGCGACGGCCAGCAGGCCGCGCTCCACTTGGATCGCATCGACCTTGTCAACGGAGGTTACCGTCAAGGAACCGTCGGTGCGGAAGATTGGCTGGCCGCCCCAACCCAGAACAATGCGATCGGACGAGGTAATGTTCACGTCGCCCATGTCGATATCCGTGACTCCGGGGTCCACACCGTGAACGCTGTCGCCAACCTGTATCTGTCCGGCTGAGAATTCACCGCCACCGCCGACCGTCAGGGTCGAACCGTGGTGGAAGAACGCCTCGCCAGTGCCGACCTTGTTCAGGTCGCCGGTGATGACCACGTTGCCACCGCCGTTGTTACGCTGGTAGTAATTCGCGTTGACCAGCACATCGCCGTCGATCATCACGTCGGCCGAGTCTTGGACCCAGAACGTCGCACAGTTGATCGAACTGCCCGGCCCGGTGGTGACCGTGCCGTACCAGTTGATGCCGAACTCCTGGCCGGCGTTGTTCTGGGTCAATGCGCCGACGACGGTCAGGTCCGAGCCTATGCCGTTGGTGTGGTTGCGGACGGCGATCGCGTGGTTGAAGGTAGCGTCGCCTTGAACGGTCAACGAGCTGCCTACATGCTCCATGTAGAGCCGGTCACCGGTGAGGTTACCACCCACCATGACGTCGCCACCGTTGTGGATCTCGAGGACGTTGGTGAACGTATAGTCGCCACCGATATTCAGTGTCGCATTGTCGCCGTCACGGACGTGGGTCGTGCCCGCGACGACGTTGCCGACGATGTTGACGACCGCACGGTCCCTGACCTCGAGGTTACCGGGCTGGTTCAAGTTGCCGCCAATGTCGAGCGTACTTCCCGCCTCCCTAACGTAGACACGTCCGGTGCTGGTGACGTTGCCCGGCACGATGGCGTGCGAGCCGGAACGGACTTCAAACAGTTTATCTCCTCCATCGATAAACACGTCGTCTTCGCCCGGGTTCGGCGGATTCACGCCGACGTTCAGCGTACTGGCGTTGGTCACGTCAATACGGCCGAACGTCAAGGTACCGTCGATGTCCAATGCACTGGCGCCACGCACCTCGATCCGTGCAGAACCGACGTCCATGTAGCCTTCAATCTCCATCGAACTATTCTCGTTCAGGTAGACGCGCTTGTTTACACTGGTGGCGTTACCGTGAACGATCAGGGTGCTGCCGGTGGTATTGGTCTTCTCGTCGCGACTGCGGGACTCCATGTAGTCGCCCCACGTCACGTCGCCGTGGATCTCCATCGTGCCGCCATGGCGGACCTTGACCACGCCGGTGGCGGTTACGCTACCGTGGATCGTGGCGTCCGAACCGCCCCAGAAGTCGAGGTTGCGAAGCGGATCAACATCGCCAAGGTTTCCGTAGTAGCGAATGTCAACGCCGTCGACACCACGCAAGTCGCGACCCACAAACGTGCTGGGTTCCGCCTCGGTGCCGAAGTCCAGACGTGCCAGCCCGATGGCGTAGTCCGGGCCACGGTACTGGATCGTCAACGTCCTGCCGGCATCGCTGTAACCGCCGGCCAGGACAACGTAGTCGTCCTCGGTGTTCGGGTTACCCGACAGCAGGATGTTCCTGTCGCCGTTGTTGCCGAGGATCTTGTTGTGGAGCGTCGTGACGCCGTCGGAATACCGCGAGCCGAGCATCAGGTTACGCTTGTTGTTGAAGCCCGTGTCGCCGTTGTTCCAGTTCAGGTCGATGCCGCCCTCGAGGGTGATATCCAGATCGCCGCCGTAGGCCGCAAAACCGCCACCGTTGTGCTCCCAGCGGATCTCACCGGCGGCGTTGCCGATGTTACGCTCGATCGTGCCGTTACTCAGCCAGATCGCCTCGGTCTCCCAGTTGTTGGCGTCGAAGGTGACCTTGCTGTCCGTGGGAATGCCCACGCCGTCAATGCCGAAGATCGCGCCCTGGTCGATGAGTGTCCGGTGGGTGTAGGTGTTCTCACCGGTCAACTCGACCAGCGGAACACGCGTGAAACGCCAGTTGCCGTCCACGGTACCATGGTAACTGTTACCGGTACTCTCGTTGAACCGGAAGAGTCTATTGATGTCGGTGTTACCCGTGCTCGAGATCACGCCGCTGAGGACCAACTTGTCGGCGGGCGAATCGACGTTGTCGGCCACCTGGAGCCGGCGATCGCCGGCGGTCAGGTCGATGTCGTTGGTGATCGTGGTCACGTTGTCGGCCGTGCGGGAACCGAACTGCATGTTCCTGCCGTTGAAGCCGCCTGCGTCGGCCACCGAACCGTCACCCGTGCCGTTGCCCCAGACGATCTGTGCGCCCTCGTTGAGCGTGACCGTCAGCGGCCCGCCCTGGGCGGCGAAACCGCCGTCCTGAGCAAACTGCACCTGCCCGGCCAACGGGCCGATGTTCCGCTCGAAGACGCCGCTGCTCTGCAGCACGGCGATCTGGTCGCGGTTATCCTGGTCGAAGCGGATGTTGCCGGTGGTCAGGTCGGCCGCGGCCGGAACGGTCGTCACACTGCGGACGATCCGCATGTCGCCGCTGGCGGCATTGGTCATACCCGAGAGGATGACCTCGCCTTCATAGTTGTCTTGATCGCCGATTTGGACGGCCGACGCGCCGGTATCTCCGGAATACTCAATCACCGGGTTCGCCGCCGAGGGACGAAGCCAGATCGCACCGGACAGCGAGAGGTTCTCCAGGCCAGTCACGCCGGTCACGGACACGGTGACGTAGAGGTCACGGGCCGCGTTGCCGGTGCCGATGTCGACCGCTGCGCCGGGCGCGAAGGCCAGATCACCGCCGTTGTCGACCAGCGCATCGGCCGCCACGGCCAACATGTAGCCGTCCCGGCCGCCCAGGGTCAGGATGCCGCTGGAGAGCGTCACGTCGTTGGTACCGCCGAGGGTCACCGTCTGGGGACCGTCCTGGCCAGTGATGTACTTGCCGGCCATGATCGAGCTATTGCCGGTCACCTCGACCGGCCGATCGAACGTCACGCCTGCGGCCGCCGTGGCGTCGGTCAGACCGAGGCCGCCACCGGCGAGGATGAAGCTCAGGTCGCCTGCGGCATTGCCTTCGCCGTCGAAGACCAGCAGGCTGCCGGCCGGGTCGACCGTCACGGTCGTGCCCGTATCACCGGTGAGCGTGCCGAGCACCGTCAAGGAGTTCGGCGTCACGCGGGCGTTGGCGTGGTTGAAGGTCGTGTCGACGAAGAGCACGCCGTCGCGAGCCCCGGCCGTGCCGATACCGACGTTGTCGGCATCGAAGCTCAGCGAGCCGAGCGTAGCGGTCTGGTCGGTGACCATCTCGACGGTCGTGGTGCCGCCAATCAGGGAGATCGGTATGCTGGACCAGTCGATGGCCAACAGGGCGTCGGTGTTGCCCACCCACCAGCCGGCCTGGGCGGCCGAGCCGGGGTTGATGCGCTCGTGAGAGCCGCTGGGCGTCTTGAGCGTCATGTTGAACCAGTCGCCGCCGCCGCCCTCACGGAAGGCAATAGCGATGTCGTAGACTTCGCCCTCGACCAGGTCGAACGTCTCGGTGTGGGGCGTGTTCCAGCCCTCCTCGCCGGGGACGTTGCGGGAGACCGACTCGCCGGCGGTCTCCTCGAAGTCCATGTTCTGGTTCAGGTCGATCCAGAAGATCTCGTAGTCGTCGCCGCTGATAATGCTCTCGTACGTGCCCGTCTCGGGGGCCGTCAACGTGCCGGACCACATGATGCTGTAGTTGTCGCCCATGTCAGTCGTCCAGACGTCGCCCGTCCAGATATGCTTACCCTGGACCTGACCGGGTCGGTTGGCGTCGGGGGTAGGCGCGACGTCGAACAGGCCGTTGTTGGAGTCGCCGTTGACGATCCCATCGGCGTCGTTGCCGTCGACGTCGTCGTCGATGTCGCGGAGCCAGTTCTCGTCGCCGCCAGCGAAGTAGTCCATACGCAGTGCGTTGGCAATCGGGAGCGTGCCCGGCGCGCCGCTAGCGGTCAGCCCGCCGCCGTTGCCCGAGATCGCGGGAAAGCTCAACGAATAGCCGTCGCTCTGCTCGATCGACAGTTTGCCGGCGTTGAGTGTCAAACTAGGCAGCGAGACGACCTGGGGGCCGGGGCGGCCCACGCCGTGCTCGCCCACCGACAGCGTGCTGTCGCCGCCGACGGCCAGGCCGTTGAAGGCAACGTCGTCGGTGGCCGTCGCGTTGGTCAGGTTCAGCGAACCGCCGTTGAGCGAGATCGCCAGGTCACCCATCTGGTTGTCCTGGCCGTCGAACAACAGCGAACTCGATCCGCCCTTGTTCAGCGCCACGCCCGTGGTGTCGGTCAATGTGCCGAGGGTCGTCGGGACGTCGGTGTTCAGGCCCACGGCGGTCATGCCGGTGAACGTCACGCCGCCTAATGTCGCGCTTCCTGCGGTACCACCGACGGTCAGCGTCTTGCCGTCCGCGCCGAAGGTCACCGGACCCCATGCGGCGCTGGGGGCATTCGCGTTCAATCCGGAATCGTCCAACACGGAGATGGGCGAACTGGTCATGTCGAGAGGGCCCTGCACGGCCAATTGGATCAGCCCGTGCCCAACGCCATTGGTGCCGATGCCGGTGATCTGCTCGTTGTAGAGTTCATTGCTGGCGTCATCGAGGATGATGAGGTTGAAGTCGTCCGAGCGATCCGTGCAGCAATCGGTGCGGCCCCAAAAATGCACTGAGTCCAGGTCGGTGAGAGCGACGAGTTCGACCTGCCACCAATCGCCCACCCCCCCGCCCGTGTGCGCTACGGAGCCCCCGCCCCAATTTTGGTCCGTGTTGCCGTCATTTGCCCTTTCGGGGCCGCCGCCCGAGCTTGTCGACGACTGCGTGGCAGTACCGAGCGGTGCAACATTAGTGCCCGTGACCAGTTGGAAGGTTTCGACCTCCGCAATGTTGAGCGGCTGACCAAAGTTTTGTACGATCTTCACAACCTTCGCCCCGTTGACACCGCCAGTCAATCCACCAATGCCGGTGAAGGTGCCGCCATCAAGCACCAGCGGCGAACCGCTGATTCCTCCGGTGACCTCCAACTCGCCGCCCTCGACACGGACCGTGGTGTCTGCGATGGTGAGGTCCGCCGGCAGGGCCAGCATTCCGCTGCCGGCCTTCGTCAGCGTCCCGGCAACTGCCTGGTCGTCGTAGCTGTCCATCGTGGCAGAGCCCGTGCCGCCGAAGACGTTGGTTCCGCCATCGGTCGTGACGGCCCCGAGGGTCGTGGTGCTGTTGAGGACGAGTCCGGCACCGCCTGCTGGGAGCGTGACGCTCGGGAAGGACATGTCGGCGCCGGTGGTGGTCAGCGTCGTGCCGGCAGCCAAGGTCAACGCGCCGAATGCGGCGCTGGAACCAGTCGCGTTCAACACGGAGTCGTCCAACACCGAGATCGGCGTGTCGATCATGTTGAGATCGTGTAAGGTAATCAACCGCCAGATGTCCGACTGGGCCGGGTCGCCCGGCTTGACCCGCGTGTCGCCGCCGATCGAGGGCGTGTGGAAGGCGAAGTCCGCACGGGACCCGCTGCCGCCTTCGGAGTGCGTGAAGGCCACCAGGTAGCGCTCGCCCGCAACCAGGGTCACGCTCTTCCAGCCGCCGTCTTCCCACGAGAGTTGCTCGCCGCGATTTGAGCCGAGGCCCGCCGTGGAGGACTCGAACACGCCGTCCTGGTCGATATCGAACCAGATCCCGGCGCGGTCGTCGTCGCCCATGTTGCGGAACTGGTATTGGCCGTTCTCGGGAGCAACGATGTAGCCCAGCCACATGTTGGAGTAGTTGTCGTTTTGGCCGATGGCGCCGGTGTTTCTGAAGTCGGTGTCGTTGTCGAAGTTAAGACCGCGATCGCCCGGGCCGTTGAGCAGAATGTCGCCCTCGGCGAAGAACGTCGGGCCCTGCGTCGGGTCGCCGCCGCCCATCATGCCGGCGTTGTTATTGAGGTCCATCACGCCGTTGGGGCCGGTGTGATATCCGTAGTGCCTCATTCCGGGTATCGACTCCTCTTCGGCCTTGCCGGTGAACATACCGCCGTTGAGCACGAGGGTCGCACCGCCCAGCGGGTTGGCCGCGCCGACGGCCTGGGCCACGAACTCGCCGCCGGTGACCGCGAGCGTGTTGGTGGCGTCGATCGTTGTTATGGCCGCGGGGGCAAACGTGGCGGCACCTGCCTTGGTAAGCGTGCTGCCGCCGGCCAGGGCGAGGGTGGTGGTGTTGCCGGCACCTATCGTGGCATTGCCCAGCGTGGTGAGGCCGGCCATCGTGGCGCTGCCGGCCATCAATGTGCCGCCTGCCGGGAGGGTCGTCATGCCGTCGGCGTTGAAGCTGCCCGTGTTGAGCGTACCGCCGATGGTGATCGTGGCGGGTGAAGTGACCGTGGTGGTCTCCGTAACCGTCAAGGCCTGTCCGGCCTGGATCACCAGCGAACTGGCGT
>JABMRB010000067.1 GCA_013202865.1 Candidatus Nealsoniibacteriota bacterium
CACGAGTATCCGGGGCTTTGATTACGAGACGGCAATTTGGGATTCGCCGACCGGCAATTACGCTTGGAAACGGCGGGCGGAGGTTCTGCACCGGCAAAGGGACGATATTTGGGACGGCACGCAGCATGCACGTGTGTGCCTCTACTGATACGATGGGTATCCCATTGACTCCACCTGCCTCAACATGCAGCGGTGAAATCGAGATGCAGCTATTTGCTTGCGACGAAAGAGACGGTCCGCTTTGGTTCTCCGCTCGGTCAAAGGCGATCTCAAGAATTCGGGGCCTTTGCTAGAAAACTTTTGACCGGTGAGAGACCCAAACCGGCTTTCATGCGTCTTATAGGTTGATGATTGACCACACACCGTGCAACGGGAGACGCTCAGTACAAGAAAAGCCGGACGACGCCTCTTTGCTTGCGGCCGCGGCAGGGGGTGATCGGCGGGCATTCGAGCGGATCTATCTGGCGTACAAGGACGATCTGCTGACGCTGGCAGCCCTGATGCTTGGCGACCGGCAGGCGGCCGAGGACGTGTTGCATGATGTGTTCGTCTCGCTTGCTCGGCGGATCGGACGGCTGACGCTCAGCGGCAGTTTGAAAGGCTATTTGCTGACAAGCTGTGCCAATCGGGCTCGTGACCTGCTCCGGCGACGGAGCGTGCGACCGAACCCGACCGACGTCCTGGAGATCGCAGTTTGTGGCGACCCGGCCAAAGCGGCCGAGATGGCCGAGGAGACCGCCCGGGCCGTGGCAGCCCTGACACGCCTGCCGAGCGAGCAACGTGAGGTCGTCACGCTCCGTATTCACGGCCAGTTCACCTTTCGCGAGGTGGCTCGGCTGCTGGAGATCCCCATCAACACGGCGAAGTCGCGCTATCGGTATGCCCTTGGCTCGCTACAAAAGGAACTCGATCATGACCATCGATAGAGATCCGGAACACCTCCTTCGACAGGTTCGGCTTCACACGACCGCCGAGCAAGACGAGCGAATCCTCGGCGACGCGCTGGCCGCAATCGACAGGCCGGCCGCCCTTGCGTTGCGAACATTGCCGCGGAGTCTTCGACGACACTGGCGTCTGGCGACCGCGGCGGTCTGCGTGGTGGTGCTCTTAATCATCCTGCCGCTGACGCTTCCACGAACACCCGTGGAGGATTCCAGCCCGGCGCGCGAAGTGGCAATAGTGACCCAGTCGCCCGAGAACCCCACGCCACCAACACCCCATATCGAGCAACGCAGCACGACGCATCATGCCATGGTGGCACCGACCGCACCGTCGACGGATCACGCTGTGCAACCCGGGCCGGATCGCGAAGGTCCCGATCCCAGCGAGCCTCGCTTGGCACTGGCGGCTCAACGGGCAGCGGTGCATTCCTGTGACAGGGCTGCGCCGACCGAGGCAGAGAAGGCAAAGACCGAAGCGGAAGCAAAACAAATCGCGACGATGGCGGCGGCACAGGATGTCGAGGGACTGGTGAAGCTGCTCTCGGTCGCGGAATTCGTCAACAAGGTCGCGGCGGCCGAGCATCTGGCGAAAATCGGAGATCAAAGCGCGCTGCCGGATCTGAAGAAGCTCAACAGGAGCCACGGCAATTGGTGGATCGATGGAGAGTCTCTCGCAGTTAGCGAGCATGACAAGTCAAGTGCTGCCTTTGCCTGGGCGAGTTGGAGTATCGTGCATCGCGACCTGCCGCAGGAACAGCAGATTGAAGGGCTGTTCGATCTGCTCGAAGGAAAAGGACCGGCCGTGCCCGAGGACATTACCCCAGGGACGGCCCATTTCAACTACGGCGTGGGAAAACTCGCTGGCGAGCGGCTGGAAACGTACGACGATCCGGCCACCGCGGCTCGGCTGCGGAAAACAAAGAACAAGGCAGCGGCGATCTCGGCCGTGAAGATGGAAGTCCGCTCGATGGACGCCGAGGCGGCCAGGGCCCGATGCGTGCGGATTGCCCAAGAGGAGGACGGTGCCGGGCGGTATGGTGCGATTCAGGTTCTCGGCACCTTCGGCAGCAAAGCCTTTGCCGACTTGGACCTGTTGGCACGCCAGGGGCACGACCAGGCAATCAACGTGCTGGGTTATCACAAGCAAGACGCTCCCGAGGCGTTGAAACTGATCTGTTGGCACTTGACCAACAACAGTACGTACAACGTCCGCCTAGTGGCGATCATGGAGTTCCACACCGTGACGGATCGGCCGGGCATGGTCCCTGCCCTGGCCAAAGCCTTGTATGATCCACGGCAGGAAATCAGGGGGAATGCCGCGCAACTGCTGTGGATTGTGGCTGTCCAGGCGAAGTCGCCACATCATGAAGAACTGGAAGAGGCGATGTTGATTGCCAGGAATCATCCGGACGAAGACGTCCGCGAACATGCCGTCAAGGCGCTCGAAGCGCTAGGCAGCAAGCGGTTGGACGAGCCGCTGGGCGATCCGCTGCCGATTCGCGCCAAGATCTCTCAACCAGCCGCCGGAGCCGAGCCGGTCGACGGCGTGCAGGTTCGGCTACGGGCAAAGCAAGCGACGTGGAAAGAGAACACGAGGGGGCATCTCGTTGTCGACCTTCGCAATCAAGGCACGCGGAATCTGATCACCTGCCCCTTCTTGTATGCCTGCGAACTGGAAGTGGACGGGAAGTGGTATCGCCGGCCGCAAACCACGCTTGAGGTGCGCCAGCGACCGAAACTTTTTTCTCCTGGTCGGCAGTACGACAACATTGCCATCAATCTGGACGAGGGGTGGGAGCCAGACGTTCCGCGCAACGCAGACACACCGCGCGACGCCGAGCCGGAGCGACTGAAGCTCACGCCCGGCAAACACACCATCCGCGTGGCTTTCACGGCGAACCCCGCCAAAGACACGCCGGGCAAGGACGTCAGGGCCATAAGCAACCCGGTGGAGATTGAGATTCGCGCCCAGAGCGATGAAAAGGTCGACGCGACATGACGCTCCAACCGGGGAGACACGTTCAACATTCCGGTATCGACAGGGAGATTCGCACGGCGACCCTCATGGAGAAGGCCAACGACACCAAAGCCTTGACGCCAGGGCTCTTACACCCGCCGACTCGCTGTCGCGGACCATTTTCCGGGAAAGTGGACAGTTTCACCTGATTGATCTCACTAAACGACCCATTTCTCGGAGCCATCGCCGGAGCCGGAACGCGCCTGCTGCACGCGTAGGCGCCCCCACCGGCGCCGTCAACCACATATCACTGGGCGCGCGTCAGTGTTCACGGCCGACGCAGCAAACGGTAAGATGGGATACGGATACGGGGCCGTGCCCGCTCGCCGATAAGTACCGGTGCCTCATCTCTGTTCTCGGACGGGACAGAGAAGTTTGTAGGATGCAATCGCGATGTTTCGGTTGTCAGGGCGAGCCCCGACCTACTTTATCGCACTCCGGCTACTTCCGGCTTGAGCTTGAGGTAGTCGAGCGTGATGGCCAGGGCTTCGTTGAGATAGTAGTTGCGTTCGATGGCCGGCTTGTCGGGGTCGTGGAGCTCCTCGAGCGCCTCCTTCTCTTCCTTGTCGGCGTTGAGCTCTTCACGCTCCTTCATGAACTTCGCTTCGTTGAGCGACAGGTACTTGCGCTCTTTCTGCTCGGTGTATCGGGCGATGTTGCGCAATACCTTCTGGAAGTCTTCGGAGTCCTTGCGGCGCTCGACGGAGAGTTGGTTCAGTCGCTCGACGATGGCCTGGCTGACGTGGCCGAAGTGTTTGAACTCGCGTTGCTTGACCGTATCGAACTTAATCGGATAGTCGAGGTCGGCCTCGCCGACGTCGAGATGCGTGGTCAGCGAGGGCAGTTCCAGGTCGGCGCTGACGCCGCGGTTCTGCGTGCTCTTGCCGCTGGGCCGGTAGAATTGCTGCATGGTGATCTTCAACGCCCCCATCGGCTGGGCGTTGGGGATGCGGAACAACTGCTGGCCGAGGTCGACCAGGCTCTGTACGGTTCCCTTGCCGTGGGTCGTCTTGTCGCCGACGATCAGGCCGCGGTCGTAGTCCTGGATGGCGCCGGCAAGGATCTCGCTGGCACTGGCGCTGAGCTTGCTGGTCAATACGACCAGCGGGCCCGACCAGGCGATTCCCGGATCGGGATCCCGGTAGGGGAGCACGCGGTCGTTGCCGTCTTTGACCTGGACGACGGGCCCTTCCTTGATGAACAGCCCGGTCAGGTTGATCGCTTCGGTGAGCGACCCGCCGCCGTTGCGCCGCAGGTCGAGGATCACGGCGTCGACGCCCTTCTGGTTGAAGTCATCGAGGATCTTGCGGACGTCGCGGGTGGTGCTCTTGTAGTTGGGGTCGCCGCGGCGGGCCCCCTCCATGTCCATGTAGAAGCTGGGCAGGTCGATCACGCCGATCTGATATTCGCGCCCGGCCGAGTCGGTCTCTGTGAAGACCTCGGCCTGGGCCTCGCTGTCCTTCAATTCGATTTTCGCCCGGGTGATGTTGATGATCTTCCTGTCCGGGCTATCGACCGAGACGAGCTGCAAACGGACGACGGTGCCTTTCTTGCCGCGGATCATGGCCACGACGTCGGAGAGTTTCATGTCGACGGTATCGACGATCTCTCCGTCGCCGCCTTGCCCGACGCCGACGATCTTGTCTTCGACTTTCAGGCCCGCCTGTTTGTCGGCCGCGCCGCCGGGGATAATCTTCTTGACCACCGTGTACCCGTCGACCAATTGCAGCGACGCCCCGATGCCTTCGAGCTCCAGCCGCATGATAATGCGAAAGTTCTCCAGCGTTGCGGGCGACATGTAGGTGGTGTGGGGATCGTAGGACGTGGTCATGGAGGTCAGGTACATCTCGAGCAGTTCTTCGTCGTCGGTCTGGTGCATTCGCTTTTGGAAGCTGGTGTACCGCTTGCTCAACTTATCGAGTGCCTCCTGGCCTTCGGTCTCGTCCATCTTGAGCATCAGCAGTTCGTACTTGATGCGTTTTCGCCATCGGTCGTGGGCTTCCGCCTCGGTCTTGGGGTAATGGGTCTCGTCCCGGTCGGAGACCATCTGCTCGTCCTTGTCGAAGTCCAGCGGCCCATTGAGGATCGCCTGGACCGCCACCACGCGCTGGTCGATCCGTTCGAGAAAACGCTTGAAGACCAGGTAGGCGAAGTCGATCTTGCCCTTGCGGGCCATGTCGTCCAGGTCGTTCTCGTACTTGAGAAACCCGTCGACGTCCGACTGGTAGAAGTAGACCTTCCACGGATCGAGCGTCTTCAGGAACGTGCTGACGCACCGTTGCGAGATCTCGTCGTCCAAGGGATGCTGCAAGAGATGGTCCCTGCGCATCAACTCAACCACCGAGAGCGTGATCTGCCGATGCTCCGCGCTGGGACCGATCGGGTCGGCCGACGCCGTCGTAGCCAACCCAACGAACAACAACGAAACCAACAAGACGCCTAGGCGGCAGCTATGGCCGCACGCAACGGTCGGATACGACATCAATCACCCTTTGAAAAACGGGGAAAACTAGCAAAAAAGCTTGACTTTGCAGAACGAGCAACCTCAATGTATACTACTCCGGAACCCGCCCGAGAACAAGGCCGACAATTCTTGCCCCCTTACGCAGTCCCTACAACCAGACATACGCCCCCCCGCGATAGTTGCCGCCGAAAGGACAATCTTACATGAACCCTCGCCTCCTTGTGATTCTTTCGCAAATCGCCGTGCTTCTCTGGCTTGCCAACTCCGCCGTTGTTGCCACCGCCGCTGAGCCATGGAGTCGGTTCCGCGGCCCCAACGGCACGGGCCAATCGGACGCCACCACCGTGCCGGCCGCCTGGACTGACGCCGACTACCGCTGGAAGGTCGAGCTACCCGGCGTCGGCTACTCCTCACCCGTTGTCTGGGGCGAGCAGATCCTTGTCACCTCGGGCAACGAAGAGGACGCCGGGCGTGTGCTGCAATGCCGCAACACGTCCGATGGACAACTCGTCTGGAAGCGGTCGTTTCAATCGACCACTTACAAGAAACACGAATTCAACGCCTACGCGGCAGCCACACCGGCAGTGGACGAGGACCACGTCTACATGGCCTGGTCCACGCCCGAGAAATTCACGTTGTTGGCGGTCGACCGATCCAGCGGCAAGACGGTCTGGCAGCGAGATTTGGGGGCGTTCACTGCCCGGCACGGGTCCGGGGCCTCGCCCATGGTGTTCGAAAACCTCGTCATTATGGCCATCGATCAGGCCGATCGCGGTGCGGTGGTCGCGGTCGACCGGACCACCGGCAAGACCCGCTGGAAGACCGAAACGCCGGTCACCGTGGGCGGCTACGCCACTCCCTGCATCTACCGGTCCGACCCGGCCAAGCCGCAACTGATCCTCAGTGCATCGGGCTACGGCGTGATCGGTCTCGACCCCCGCACCGGCAAGCAACTCTGGGACCTGGAAGTGTTCGACGATCGGGTGGTCCACTCGCCGGTGCTTGCCGCCGGGCTGATTGTCGTCAGCAGCGGCGTGGGGGGCCGCGGCACGCGCACCGTCGCAGTCCGACCGGGCAACCCGGCCACCGGCGCGAAGCCGGAGATCGCCTACGAGGTAAAAGGTTCGCTGCCCTACGTATGCACGCCGGTCGTGCGCGACGACCTGCTATTTCTCTGGTACGACCTGGGCGTGGTCACCTGCCTGGACGCCGCCACCGGCAAGATCCACTGGCGCGAGCGGGTCGAGGGCAACTATTTCAGTTCGCCGATTCGCATAGCCGACCGGCTCTACTGTACCACGCGGCTCGGCGAGATGGTCGTGCTGCCGGCCGACAAGCAGTACAAGCCCCCGACGCGCATCCCGCTCGGCGCCCGCAGCAATAGTACACCGGCGGTGGCCGACGGTGTGATGTATCTGCAGACGATCTCTCATTTGATGTCGCTGGGCGGGGAGTAGGTCTGTATTTAGCCCGCCGTATTTAGCCCGCCGTGAATACACGGCGGGTTGGGGCTGCCACCGGCAAGCCTGCCAGACGGCCCTTGCGTTGTGGCAGTATCCTCTATACGATGCGCGTGAGCAGGTAAGATGACCTGGAGATGCGAGCCGTACCGCCGCAAGATGGCATCCTTCGGCTCTAGTTGGCCACAGCCCTTCTGTGTGTCTGTTGGCCTCTAGACATGCGTGCTGTCTGGGCTGCTGGGAACCACATGACTTTCTGACTCTTGGGAGGGCGTTGTCCGATGATGGCGACTGCAATTCAGAAAGGCGCGCGGCCAAGAAGGGCGTGGGGGCTCATACTGCTTCAGGTGGCATTCCCGATACTCGCGATCCTAGACGTTGTGCTATTTGAATGGCTTCGTAGGCTGCATGAATGGCCCGTATGGGAGTGGGCTTGGGTAGTAGGGCCAACAATTGCTGGTCTGTTGTACTTGTACACCGGTTCTAGGAACTTGGAAGACCCAAAACTGCGAAGGCGAGTCGTCGATTTCCTACTCCTGAAGGTTTGGCGGCTGCTAGCGGTCTGTGTTGTACTGGGCTTGGCGGCTGGGCTGCTGACATGGCTGCTTTTCCGGTTTTACGCCAGCGTCTTCGATCCAATCACCTTCGAGGAGTTTGTTCGACAACTCAGCAAGAGGAGGGAACGGGACCCAGCGGCTATTCGTGAGTTTGCGAAAGACTGGGAAGAGAAGGAGATCGAGTGGGATTGTGTCGTCATTGAGGCGGCCAGAGGTGAGAGCGCCTATAAGATTGGCGTGACTAGAGATGCTAGCCGTAAGGACCGAGCCTATGCATCCTTCTCGGACCCTGATGCTTTCAGGCCGTCACTTGAGGGGAAGACGAGGATTAGAGGGACTATCCGGAAAGTAGACAAACTGGGCATCAGGCTAACAGACTGCCGTTTTGCAGAGAGCCGTGACTAGGCGGTGACTCTCGACTCGGCCACATCGGGGCACGGAGAAACAAACCCCACGAAAGGCTGCCTATTCAGGGGCTGGTTTCGTCTGATGCGCAATGGTACTCGACGGTGAAACTCGCTACTTCAACGCGTCGACTTCACCCTGCAGTTTCTCGATGTCGCCTTCAAGGTCACCGACTCTATCACGGAGGAAATCGACTTCTTCCTTGAGAGTCGCAGCCCGTGCGGGCTCTCCATAGACAGGTCTGCAGCGGTCGCGTCTATCACGTAGCAACTGTCGGCATCCAGGCCGAGGCGTGCATGGACATCGCCAGCCCGCCTCAGCCTCGGTTGTCGCAAACACAGAAAGTGAGGAAAGAACGACCACGCCAAGCAACAGCTTTCTCATGACTGACTCCTTCTCTCGGGGAACAGAACCATACCAATGCGCGCATTCCTGCCCTTGCAACATGCGACTACGGGAAGATACCGCACACCGGTATGCGTGTCAAACTAGCGGTCGCAACTTCCGGGGCTCTTGCACGGGTGGAGTCAGCGCGCGGAACTTCTGCGGCCTGGCGACCGTGGTTACCCCGGGTCTCCCAGGACTTAGCCCGCCGTGAATACACGGCGGGTTGGGGGCGTCGCCCCCGGGTGTATTCACCCGGAGCTAAATAGCGCGCCTGCACGAAACTTCTTGCCCTCCACTTTCGTCGTATGGTTGGGAGTCTCCGTAGAGACCCAATTGCCCCCTCGTGCTGGGGGCAGTCACGCAAAAGGAAAGGAACACCCATGCAACCTGCAAGGCTCGTGTTATCGCTTGTTCTGCTGTCGGTCTTCGCCACCGAATGCCTCTCGGCCGTGGACCTTGTGACAATCCCCCGACGCGAGGGGGTGCAGCTTACGATCTATAACTCGGAAGATATTACCATGGTCCGCGAGCGCCGGTTGCTGACGGTCAAACCGGGCGTCAACCGGATCCAATTCTCTTGGGCCAATACGCTGATCGATCCGACGAGCATCGATTTCCGCATCCTCGACCAGCAGGACAAGGTCGACCTGATCGACACGACGTTCCCCTCCGGCCGCAACGACGCGTTGCAATGGAACATCCAGAGCCAAATGGCCGGCAAGCTCCCGGTCGAGATCCGATACTTCACCAGTGGGATCACCTGGAAGGCCGACTACGTGGGCATCGCCAACGAAGACGAAACGAAGATGCGGCTGACCGGTTACGTCCGCGTGCTGAACAACTCGGGCGAACTCTATGACAACGCCCAGACGCGGATGGTCGTCGGCACGATCAATCTAGTGCAGAAGATCGCCGAATTGGCCGCCATGCCTGCCCCCGGCGACCCCACCGACGGCGGCAAGGGCGAGCGGCACGGCTGGGGGCAGTTGCCGGTGGAACTGAAGAGAAAGGTGCAAAACGAACTTCGCTCCTCGATCCAACGCGGTGAGGGCGGCGCCGTCGGCGGAGAGGCTATCGCGAAACCCAAGACGGTCGTCAAGGAAGGGCTTTCCGAGTATTTCCTCTTTACGATCGAAGGCCGCGAGGACATTGAGGACAAAAAGCCCAAGCGGCTCGTCTCGATGAAAGTGGCCGACGTGCCGTTGGAATGTATCTACAAACTGACCGACCGCGACGGCGGCAAGCAGTTTACGAAGTTCTATCGCTTCAAGAACGAGAAGCTATTGGACGACGCGGGCGAGCCGAAGGACCTGCCGGGCATGGAGAACCTTGGGGTGTCTCCCCTG
>JABMRB010000068.1 GCA_013202865.1 Candidatus Nealsoniibacteriota bacterium
CGGGCCATTTGGGCCAGCCGCCCTTATGCACCGGTGTGCCTCCGAGCAGGGCTGGTTTGTCGGCCTCGGCGGCGAACACCGTCGGCGTTCGGCCGGCGCCCAGCCAGGCCATTGCGGCAGAACCTGCCGCCGCGGTTCGGACAAATGCACGTCGTGTCAGATCGTTTTTCATGGCATCAGTTCCCTCTAAATGGGTGACATTTCCCGATTAAGCGTTCGGGGGAATCATCAGTTTGCAGTTCTCTGTCATAGTTTACGCCGAGCCCATCGCCAGATAAACCTTGCGGATGGCCCGGACAATGTCGCTGAGGTCCTCGTCGGTGAAGGTGGGGTCCATGATCACGCCGCCGAAACGGTCGATGATGTCGATGGTGCGCGGACAGCTTTCCTTTCCGTATCGAATTGCCTTGCCTTGGGGGCTGTTGAAGGAAGGCCAATCGGGATGGATCGTGAGCTTTTTCTCGATCCGCTCGTCGGCCGGCAGGATGACCGACCCGCCCGGCCCCGAGGCCGCGATTCCCTCGGCCCGCAACGCCCGCAGGAACCGGTCGCGCCGCTTGCGGGTGCCGTGGTCCAGGAAGACAGTCACGCCCAAATCACCATCGAGATCGTTCGTTTTGCGCAATTTCAATCCAGGGAGGTCGGCGATGTCCTCTCGGACCTTGCGGGAATTGGTGCGAAGGCCGCTGCAAATCGTAGCGAGTTTCTGCACTTGTCCCTTGAGGACCGCGCCGGTGAATTCGTTCATGCGGAAGTTGCACGAGGCGAAGCCCGCCAGTATGCCGCCGCCGAGCAACTCCCTGTAGGGCGAGCGGACCGAACTGACGTCGTGGAAGCGGATGGCTCGCTCGAAGAGTTCCGGATCGTTGGTGAGAACGGCACCGCCATCACCCGAAGTGATGGTCTTGCCGAGTTGGAAGCTATTGATGGCGAAGTCGCCGATCGAGCCCAAGTACTTTCCTTTGTAGCGTCCTCCAACGCACTGGGAGAAGTCTTCCACCACGCGGAGCTTGTGCTTGCGTGCGATCTCCATGATCGGGTCCATGTCGGCCACGCTTCCCTGAAGGCTGCTGGGTATGATCGCCTTGGTACGCGGCGTGATTTTCGCCTCGATTTCCGTTGGATCCATACTGAACGATTCATCGATCTCGACGAAGACCGGCAGGGCTCCCGAGAGGACGACCGCATCGTAGTCGGCATACCAGGTCCAAGCGGGCAGAATGACCTCGTCGCCGGGCCCGATTTCCAGGGCCGCCATGGCGGTGAACAGGGCCGTTGTACCCGAGGTCACCCCCAGCGCGTGCTTTACGCCGATGTGGTCCGCGTACATCTTCTCGAACTGGAGAACCTTCGAGGGCCCCTTCAGCCCGTACCAGCGGAACGGAGCCCTCGATTCGAGGACGTCGAGGAGTTCCCGCTTCTCGACGTCGTCGTAAAACTGAGGCCCGTAGGGTTGAGAGCGTAGCGGGGTTTTTCGCACCGGCGTCCCCCCGTCGATCGCGAGCTTCTCATTGCCCTCGGCGGCGAACACCGACGGCGCTCGGCCGGTACTCAGCCAGGCCATTGCGGCAGAACCCGCCGCTGCGGCTTTGACAAATCCACGTCGTGTTAGATCGTTTCTCATGGCGTTGGTTCCTCCTAAGGCATGCCATAAACTGATATCTGGCAGGCTGTTATGGTTCAGCGGAGTTTCGCTCACGGGAAATCTCGACCGTACGCGGCTGCGTTTTCCGCCGAAGGGGCCGGATCTTGATGTTGCGGTATTCGATTCGGGCGGTGTGGTCCTGCAGACAGATGTGGCCCTTCGTCGGTGGCTTCTTGAAATGCTGCATGTTCTTGAACTTGCTGTTGGCCACTCGTGCCTTCCAGTCATCACTGCCCAGATCGTACTCGAGGAGCTTGACGCCGTTAAGCCAGTGCTCGATGTGCGGGTCGTCGGCCACGACTCGGGCCGCGTTCCATTGGCCCCGCGGCCGCGAAACGTCTTTGACGGGGGAATACAGGCCATAGCACGCCCCGGCCAACTGACGCTGGTCGCGGCTGGGATGTGCGGCGTTGTCCAGGATCTGCATTTCAGGCCCGGTGTGCCACGACGTGACGGCGTTTTCCGAGGCCCGCAAGATGACACCGCTGTTGCCGCCTCGATCTACGATTTTCCACTCCAGCTTGAATTCGAAGTTATCGAATTGCTTGATGGTGATGACGTCATCGCCACCGCCGGCCCCCTTGCCGCCTGCGCCGCCGCTTACGCGCACCAGGGCCCCGTCGATTACCGTCCATCCGGGCGGCATCTTGTCCGACTTGTAACCGCGCCATCCTTCGGTGGTCTTGCCGTCGAACAGCAGCAGCCACCCAGCCTTCTTTTCCTCGTCGGTCAGGCGATTGTGCTGCTCGGCCTCCGGCGCAACCGCCAGAAGAACGAGAACCATCGGCATGGCGTTGACCATTGTGATCATCGCAGTTGCTCCTGTTGTGTTTGGTAACCGTTCACGGGTCTCAGAACCATTCCGAGGCAAATGTTCGCTAAGCGGTACAAGTCGTACTTCTCGATGAAACTGTCTGTGTTGCCAATACTCCGGCTCATGTCCTCGCAGGTTATCCAAAGGATGTTCGGACGCTCACCCTACCGATCGCTCGACGCTTCGGGCGCCGGCTTTGCCGGATCGGGCAGCAAACCGTGTACGGTCGTCATGATTAGCTCTTCGGTTGCGGGGGCGAGCCGGGTCGGCTTGTCGAAAAAGGGCATCGAGCCGTCCACCTCGTAGCCTCCTTCGCCCATCACGCGTCGCGAAGCGATGTAGCAGGGCACGTCGTTCGCGTACGCCGTCACCCAGAGGTCGCCGCCGAGTTCCTTCTTCGAACGGAGCGAATAGTCGACCACCACCTCTCCGGCCAGGAAGACCATCGCCAGGTCGTCGCCGAAGGTCCACGTCTGGATCGGATAGGGAACCGACGTGGGCGGCTCGACGCCTCGGTCCATTCGCGCCAGCACCGCCTGGGCGTAGTACGCCTGATGGCCCTTTCCGGCAACCTGCTTCTCCCAGTCGGCCCGAGTGGGAAGCTCACCCAGCGGCAGCCGGACTCGCTTCAGCCGGCACGCCGGCCGCCCTCGCACGGGCCGCCAGAGGCCGGCCAACAGACGCTCCACCTCGTCGGCAACCGCCTGGCCGTGCTGGTCGACCTTCGATTCGTCCATCGGCTTCGGGTTGGCGTCCGCCCCGCAGCCGATGGCGATCATGGCCACCGCGCCGGGATGGTTCGCTTCGATCGCTGCTTGCGCCACCCCGGGCCAATCGCCATGGATGTTGTACGACGTCACGGTCGTCGCGTGGCACGCGTAGTTGACCAATACGGCGCGGAGCGTGCCGTCGGGATCGGTCACGCGGAGCACGGGCAGGTCGTGATCGACCGGTCCCTCGGGGTTGACACCGAAGCCGACCCACTTGTTGTCTTTCATTTTCCGCCGGTTGGCGGCGAACCGCACCCGGCCCTGCGCCCACGCAAGGCGACCCGGCCGCCGAGCAGCGAGCGCGTGCAGCGACACCTTCTCCAGCCGATCGATGAGTTGTTCGGTGTACCGGTCGATTCTTGCCTGATGCTCCGGCGGCATCGGTTCGCCGAAGATGAACGGCGCCGCTGCGGTCAGGCACGGCCCAGCGTGGGTGTGCGACGCGCACAAGACGAACCGCTCGCGGGGCACGCCCGCTTTTTTCGCCAGCCGCCCGGCGACCTCTTCGGTCAACTCGGCCGTAATGACGCAGTTGTCCACCGTCACCAAAATCGCCGGACCTTGCTCGTCGGTGCCGATCGCAAGTGCCTTGACCCAGAGCCGCCCGGCAACACCCGTCGATTCGGTCTTGCGAAACCCGTAGCCGTGAAGCCGAATCGGTCCGTCTGGCGTGACATCGATCCGTGCGACGCCTACGGAAATCGTCGCGCCGCCTTCGGCGGCGAAACCTGCGGCCGCCCCGGCGGAACCCGCGACGATCGATGCGGCACCCGCGGCACCAACGGTTGCCAGAAACTCGCGTCGGTTCTTCATCGGACGATTCATAGGACGGTCCTTACAAACGAAGCGTTCAGGGGATTATTCGAGTTGTTGCAGTCACCGCGGCTCGCGGTTGCAGCAGGCGCTGAGCGTTCTTGTGTGTGATAGCATCCGTCTGAGCGGGAAGGAGCTTGGATTCCCGCAGCTTGAGGGTGGCTGACTCCAGAATGAACAGTGGAAAATGGGACCCAAACAGAATCCGGTCGACCGGGACACGGCTGAGCAGATTGGATATGCCGCCGACTCCTTCAAGCATCGAGATCTCGAAGTAGACTTCGCCCGCACCGATCAGCTTCGCAATGGCGTTGCCGCGGAGTGTTCGCAGCGAGTTCAGCAGTACCAGGCGCAGCTTGGGGTGGGTGGCGAGCAGGCCCGGCAGTGGTTGGGTATCCACGTCGGACACCCGCACCAATGGATGCTGCATCCGCGGGTCTTCGATTCGCACAACAAGTTGGACAATCAGTCCGCGCCGCTGGGCCAGGGTGAGAAGCTCGGCAAAGACCGGGTCGTCGAGCCGATACCCGTGGTAGCTCGGATGGAGGCGAATTCCCGGCATGTGGTAGTCTTCGTGGCAGCGGCGTAGGTCCTCGCGCCAATCGGGGAGCGTGGGATTGACGGAGCCGAACGGGCGGAGCAGGCCCGGCCGGCATTTGCGGCAATCATCTACCAGCCGGGCGTTCACACCGCCGATGTCTTTGTGAAACACGCCGTCGAAACTCCCCGCCCAGGCCTGGGTCACGCCGCAAGCGCGGAGCTTCTCGACCAACCTGGGAAGCTCGTCGCAGGGCAGTCTGCGCAGCGGCCACCGCGATAGATTGACGTTCACGTCGATGATCATAGCGCGATCCCCTTTGCCGCAAAGATCGGTGCGAGCATTCTCTTGATGTTGCCCGCGAGAATCAGTCGCTTGGCCTCCTCCGGGACGTCGGCTCCGTAGACTTTGGCCAATTGGGAGGCGAAACTGCGGCCGGCGTAGTCGCTGCCGTACATCACCCGCTCAGCGCCCAACTCACGCACCGCCATCTCGACCATGCCGGCAGTGGGGTCACCGCCGCAGATCTCTGCCGTGACGTTTTTTGCCCGGCGGATCGCGCGGATGCCTCGCTCCCAATCTCCACCCGCATGGGCGGCAATGAATGACGCCGCCGGATGGCGTGCGGCCAGTGCGGCAAGATCGGCGGCAGTCGACTCTCCGGGAAGGTTTCCCGTGATCTTGTCCCAGGTGTGCTGAAGGACGGGAGCCTTCAGTTCTGCGGCGCGCCGAACGATTGGGTCGAGACACTCTTCGTGGCAACGTACCGCTACCCACAGCTTGACGCCGACCATCGGGCCATCGCGGATGCAGCGATCGAGCTCGTCGAGGCTTTCTTCAGTATGCTTCGGGTTGAGATAAGCGAAGCCCAGCGCCCGCCCGTCAGAATGCTCGACCGCCTCGACGACCTGATCGTTCTGACGGCGAACGTCCTCGGGCGAGGGATCGTAGGCCCACGGATAGCCCATGAACACGATCACCCGCTCGATTCCCATACGGTCGGCGAACTTCAGAAGGCTCGCGATCCTCTCTCCGGGTGTGTTGCCGGGTGCGTTCAAATGCCCGTGCGCGTCCCAGACCACGTACTCGGGGAGGCTCGACGACGGCTCTTCCGCAACGGACGGCTGGTGACGGCTCGTGACGGCTGCCGCGACTGCGGCGTGTGCTGTGCCGACCAGCACCGCCCGTCGCGTGATCCTGCTATCGGGGGACTTCATTGCTCGTTTCCACTGGGAGTCGAATGCCGTGCTCCACACCTTACTTCCTGCACATCCCGTTTGCCATGCTTGCAGGCGCGGCGATTTCGTCCATTGCGCTGGTCGGCTGAGAATTCCAGAGGCACGGCCTGAGGCCGGCCGCTGCTGTTCACACCGCGAAGTGCCGGGCTACCTTCTGAATGGCCGCGGCCACGCCGAGGATATACTCTTCCGTCATATATTCGTATATGGGCACGCGGATACCTTCTGTCAGCATCGACTCCGCGTTGGGACATTTGTGCTTGGTAAAGTCCATATCGGTCAGACCCATCTCCTTGACCGGCCAACGGCCGGCGAAGAAGTTGTGGTTCTGGAAGACAGACTCGCCATACAGCGGCACCTTGATGTAGCCCCCCCGCACCGAGGCACCTTCGGCCAAAAGGGCCCTGGTGAATGTGGAGCGGTTGCACTTGAGAGCCTCGGGCACGATGCGGAACATATAGAACCAATAGACGGCGAAATCCTCCGGATGGACCTCGTGCGGAATGATACCAGGGAGATCGCTGATTTTCTCCGTGAGCAAGCTGCCCAGCCGGTTGCGCCGCGTGACGATTCCTTCCAGTCGCGTGAACTGTGCGGCCGCCACTGCTGCCTGCGGCTCAGTCATGCGGTAGTTGGTGGCGAACTCGTCGAAACTCACCTTGCTCCCCC
>JABMRB010000508.1 GCA_013202865.1 Candidatus Nealsoniibacteriota bacterium
CCGCCGTCGCTGCCGTTGCCGCTATCGTTGCCGCCCCCGCCGTCGTTGCCGCCTCCGCCGTCGGGCGGGCCGTCGTCAGGACTGGGGCCGTCGTCGGGATTCGGGGGGTCGTCGGGTGGGTCGGGTGGGAGATTCGAGTCGGTGGCCACGGTGAGTCCTTTCGGCGGACGCAGCGTCCGTTTGACGGTCTATCGTAGGGCGAGTTATTTCGTGAATCGCGAAACTTTGAGTATACCGATTTCACCCCGATCCGGCAATGGCGGCAGCCGAAAAACGCTCGCCCTAAGTCGTTTCTGGCAAACATGTTGCGACGCGCACTTTTTGCCCACATTCCGACCCGGCAGAGGGCCCCGCAACGGCCCGGAATTCCGGCCCGGGCGGCGGAGGAGAGTGGGAAGAAAACCACAACGCCCCCCGACTGCGTTCGGGGGGGAGGGAGACCTGCGATCGGTCCCGACTCTCCAATCAGAACCAACGTTCAAACGAGACCCCGTCGCCCCGAATTCGGGCGTAGAAGGCGTCAACCCGCAGGCCGTCACGCAAACCCCGCAAGCGGTCAACCGCCGTCTGGAGGTCCGCGCGCTGGCGCGATTCGAGTTCCTCGACGGGCACGCCCAGTCGCTGCGTGTAGAAGGCGCAATCCTCGTGGGCGATCAGCACGACGTATGCAAGCTGGTGGGCATCGACGAGGAACAACAACTGCCCGACGAGCATCTCCTCCTCGCGGCCGATATCCGAATATCCGACCAGGAAGGCCGGCCCCCCCGGCACAGCCAGCCGATCGCAGGACGTCAGCCCCAGCGCGTCTTGCAGGAAATCGTCGACCTGTGCGGCGAACCGTCCATCGCTGCAATAGACGGCCGCTGCTCGGATCTGCCGGTCCAGCGGGCGCCGGCTGTTGTAGGTGGCTTGATGTTGGTCGTGGTTCATGGCAATGTTAAATGGTGATAGGTGATCAGCATGCATTGTACCATACGACCGGCGTGAATCAACACGCTCCCGGCCACGTCCGTGTCACCGGGTGTCGTTGTTGTTCCGCGACGGCCCACCGCCCTCGATGGCACTTCTTAGAGCTTTCTGCAACGCCGGAATGCAGTTGTAATGGTGGTATGTGTAGCATGGCCCGATGGGCCGGATCGCAACGAATTCTTCGGGGTCCCGATCAATGATCACTGCCGGATCGACGTCGAAATCGATGGTGATTCGCTCGCGCACTTCCGCCGGAACGGAGAGCCCGTCCTCGGAAAACGCGAAATCGTCCAGTTCCTCCCATGACTCCGGCCAGCGACCGTGCTGGGACACGTATTGCTCCACCAAGCGAATCGTGTAGGTTGTGGCGTGCAGATTGTTCTCGGCATCGAGTGAAACGGAGATCCCAGTGTACACCATCCAGCAGACGACAGCCACGCCGACCAACGCCACGCCGACCAACGCCCTAACCACGTACCGCCACCAACACTTGCGGGGCACTGATTCGGGTTGGCAATCCGGCATCGATTCTCTCTATTTCAACTGAGGCTCTCGTGCAGTCCCGTCATTGGTTGGCAGATGGCGATGCTCACGTACGCCAAGAACACGACGGCTGCCAACAAGACCGCACCGAACCACGCCGTCGCCAGCCATCGTGCCCTGGCCGGCAGACGGCTCAGGCAGAAGAGGATCGCCCCGTCCAGGAGGAGCCCGAGTGGGAACAAATAGCAGTAGTTGACGACTACGTCAGACAATCGGATGAGAAGCTGGGTAGTGGCGGGCAGTTCCGCATCAAAATCACAGAACACCTTAATACACCGGGGTACGACCTCGCACATCACACCCATCAGCACGAGGGCCGCGATGAAATGGGCAAACGTCGTGCAGATCGTCCAGACAATCGATCTGGCCAGTGAATACTCGTGCTGGGAGTTCTCTTGCTGGCGGATTCCGTCGTTCATGGCATTGCAGGGGGTGGTGGGTGATCGCCGGCCGGCATGCCCTCGGGCGCCTCCGGCAGAGTGGTCGTCACCGTAGGCCGCATTGTATCACACAGCCTCGACCGGAATCAACGTCGCCCCGGAGTGCTTGCATGTTCTGCGGGAGTCTGTTATTATCGTTCTTGTGTGTCAGGCCGTTTTGTGCTGTGGCAATTCGGGGCGACGGACGGGGCGGCTTGGCACTGCGAGCGGGCGTGACAACGGTTCACGGATAGGAGATTCAGGTGCGATGAATAACGGTACAAGAGCAACCGGTCGGGCGAGAAGAATGCTGTTCGAGACGCTCGAACCGCGACAGGTGCTCCAGGGCGGGCCGTTGGTCAGCGAGTTCATGGCTGTCAACAATCACACGCTGGCCGACGAGGACGGTGATTTCTCCGACTGGATCGAAATCCACAATCCTGCGGCCACGCCAATCGATCTGGACGGCTGGTACCTGACCGACAAAGCGGACAATCTGACCAAGTGGCAGTTCCCC
>JABMRB010000509.1 GCA_013202865.1 Candidatus Nealsoniibacteriota bacterium
GCACAGCGCCGGCCATTGGTTCAGGGTGTAGGTGATCGCCTTGCCGATTTGCGATTGCGGCACGACGTTCGACCGCTGCTGTTCGAGGAACAATCGCAAGCGGAGCAGCAGCCCGGTCGACGGCGGTCGACCATCGGAGAAACGCCAGTTGACCGACGGGCCGACCGGCCTTATCCTGGTATGGGGAGCCGCGATCTGAAAGGCCGTTTAGACAAAGAGAGGATTCCGCCATGGGACAACTCGTGCAAAGCGGGTGGTTCAAACCCGGCAAGTCGAATTGGCTACGGTCGAGTGTCGCAGGCGTGGCCCTGACGGCCATCCTGGTCGTGGCCTCCAGCGGCGCCGAACCGGACGTTGCGGCCACGCAGGGAGCCGATGGTGCGAAGACCGTCACGATATGCATCAAAAGCGTCAAGCCCGACGTGCCGCCCGAGGGTGGCGTGCTTTCCTACGGCTTAACTCGCAAGGACTTCCAGCGGATCGTGGAGACCATCCCAGCCATCCGCAAAGCGATACCGGTCAGGGAGATCGAGCAGAACGTCCGCTACGGCGACGGCCTTGTGGACGCGCGCTTGATCGGCACGACGCCGCAACTGGCCGAGATCGACACGATTCGTATCGCCCGAGGGCGGTTTCTGAGCGACAAGGACCTCCGGCAGCGAGAGAACGTGGCCGTGATCGGCCATGCACTGGCCTTGCAGTTGTTCGATCGAAAAGACCCGATCGGAAAGAGCATCCGCATCGGAGAGAACTACTTCCTGGTGGTCGGGCAGATCCGCCAGGCCGATGCCACATCCACGTCGGCGGATCTCGACGTCTACGTCCCGCTGTCCACGATGCGGTCGCGCATGGGCGACGTAACGATCTACCGGCGATCCGGTGCGATCGAGGCCGAGAAAGTCGAGCTCAGCCGAGTGGAGATCGTCCCGGACGATCCGGCGCGGGCAGAAACCGTCGTCGGCCTGATCCGCCGCGTGCTGCAAGATATGCACGAGCAGCAGGACTACTCGGTGGAGATCGTTCGGTAGCGTGTTCGGACAGTTCAGTCGTTTTCAACAACGCGAAGGAGATTCGTGATGAGAACCCGCATTTGCTTTTCGTTCGTTCTACCGATTGTGGCCGTGCTCCTTCTGACCGGAGGCTCGAGTTTGCCTGCCGCGCAGCCGGAATTGCTTCAGCAAAGGATTGACAACACGGTCCGAGAGCTGTGCGTGCTCGAGAGCGCCAGTTCGGTGGAAATCCGCAACCAGGTCAACGGCACGTCAACGATCCTTTGGGTGGTTGCCGAGGGCAGCGTGGTGAAGGAGGGCGACCTGTTGATCGAGTTGGACACATCGGCGCTTGACGACGAATCGATGAAACAGCAGATCGTCGTGGCAGAGGCCCAGCGGGACCTGCAACAGGCCGAGGCGTCGCTGAAGGGATTGAAGGCGGCGGGAGCCAGCCAGCTTTCGGCGGCTGAACTCGCGGTGAAGGCGGCCCTGCTGAATCGCGAGCGAGTGCTGGGCGAAGGGGGTGAGCTGGCGATTCAGATCGCCGACGCTCAGCGACGAGCCGCCGTGGCCGAGCAGGCGCTCAAAGTGGCCACCGGCATCCTGGCTCGCCGGCGTCAGGCGGTCGAACTCGGCCGGACGGACTCCGGCGAGTTGGAAGAGGCCCAGCTTGGCGTGGTCGAGGCTCAAGCAGCCATGGAATCGGCCCGGGACGCCAAACGATTGCTTACCAAGCAGACGCGTGAGTATCAGACGGCGCTGCTGGAACTGGCCGTCGTCCGCGCAAAAACGACCTTTGCGACGGCCAAGATCCACGCGGAGACCGCCATGGTACAGGCTATGGCCGAACTTGAATCGAGCAGGGCCGCCGCCGCGCTGGAGGAGAGGAAGTCTGCTCGACTGGTGGAACAGATCAAACACTGCCGGATTGTCGCCCCGCGCGACGGGCTCGTTATCTACGCCGGAACGACCCGGCGGGGTGTGGCCATCGAGCCGGGGGCCACGGTTCGCGACCGTCAATTGCTGCTGACCATGCCCGACGTGACTCGCCTGCAGGCCCGTGTGCTCGTCAACGAAACCCGTATCAATCGCGTCCGCAAGGGGCAGCGCGTGACGCTACGAATCGACGCATTTCCCGATCGTCACTTTCGCGGCGTGGTGACCGAGATCAGCCAATATCCGGAGCCGGTCGGTTGGTTGCGTTCCGGCGTCAAAGAATACGCCGTCGTTGTTTCTGTCGAGAACCCGGCCCGGGAGTCACAGCTCGGGTTGCGACTCGGCATGACCGGGGAGGCGGAAATCGACACGTCCACGCGCCGGGACCCTTGACGCCGCTAGATATGCAGCTCGACAACGTCCTTGTCGTGCAGTACGTAATCGCCCTTGACGACGGTCCCGTCGTGGACGGCCGAGCCCCAGACCCGGGCGTTCTTGAGTCGCTCGGCATAGTCCTTGTGGACCTGCCCGGCCAGATCCAGCAGCGTCCTGCCCCGGCGGATGGTGAAGGGGCGATCGAAGTCGGGCTGCTTGGCCGAGGGGAGCTTCGTGTAGACGCGGACCACGTCCATCGACCGAAAGACGGCCTCACGGAGTTCCTCCAGTCCGGTGGCTTCCTTGGCCGAGACCACGAACTCGCGAAAGTCCAACGGGCAAAGCTCGTGTAGCAGGTCGAGCCGCTCGCGGGCGTCGTCGGCGTCGATCTTGTTGGCCACCAGGAACGTTTGCGTGTAGGAGAGCCCCACGTCCTCTTCGTCCAGGTAGGAGGTGGCGGCCAGGCGGGTCTTGGTCGTCGAGAGCCGATCGAGCACCTCCTGGCACTGCTCGACCCCGTCGTCGCTGCCGAGATCGACCACCAGCAGCGCCAGGTCGGCCGCCCGGGTGAGCCCGTGCAGGTGCGAGTCCATGTAGTCGGCCGTGATCGGCGGCGTGTCGATAAGTTGGACGTGTACGTCCTCCCAAGGCATCATCGCCGGGGCGGGTAGCTTGGTGGTGAAGGGGTAAGGGGCCACCTCGGGCTCGGCCCGGGTCAGCGTGGCCACCAGTTGGCTCTTTCCCGTGTTGGGCGGACCGAGCAGAATGGCGGTTCCTGCGCCCTGCCGGGGGATCCTAAGTCCCCTCGATCCGCCCTTCTTCTCTGTGGTGATCTCCCGTTTGGCCTTGGAGATCTTGCTCTTGAGCATCGCCTGGAGGTGGTCGGTCCCCTTGTGCTTGGGGATCTCCTGAAGCATCACTTGCAGACACTTCAACTCCTCATCGACGGTGGATGAGCGGCGATACTCCTCCTCGGCCTTCAGATACTGTGCAGTGAGATTGGCAGGCATGGCGATTGGCGGTCACACGTTGAGATCTTTCGCCAATGTACCCGGCAGAGCCCGGATCGACTAGTACCGCGTTGTCGTACTGGCCGGCCTCGGGCAAGAATGACGGCGGCCCGCCGTCCCTGGGGGGACGACGGGCCACGTGGGTCTCCGGAAAACCGGTGTTTGCAGCTAATCTTTCGACGCGCGCCAGACGCCGATCATACTGCCCGACTTGGTCGTCGCCGGAGCGGCCTGCGCGGGGGCCGGCCGGTAGTACGTCGCACGTACGACGGGTAATGACGTGGTGCGGCTGATCGGCTTTGCCAGGTCCGGGCCGGTGTCGGCATCCGTTTCCTCTTCCGTGCGGTTGGGAATCGGCTTCAACGCCTCCTCTTCTTCGATGGGCGGCTTCTCGGTCTTCTGGAACGTCGACATGGATGAACCTCCGCCGCTGCCGCTGGCTGCCGGGGTCGAGCCGCCGTAGGAAACGGCCGGGCTGCTGACCGTGCCAACGTTGCACCCGCTGCAACTCGATCCGACTACTCCTCCATACGACACTGCGCCTCCATACGACACTGTGCCACCGCACGAGTTACACGAGTTGGTGTAGGGCACACGGTAGGTCGCGTAGGGCGCCCGGTAGGTCGCGTAAGGCACACGGTAGGACCTGTAAGGGACCAACGTCGTCTGTCGAGTCAAGCTTATTACCGGCCGATAGGTGGTCTGCGGAACGTAGCGGTCGGTGGGTGCCGGGCAACTCGTACAAGGCGACGGGGCAAACGTCGGTGGACACGCAGGCGCCGGGCACACGACCTTGTACGTGGTCCGAGATCCGCAGCCGAACAGGCTGTCGAACAGGGCGCATGCCTTGCTCTCGGCACAGGCCGCCAGCAGGACGACCGACACGCCGCAGGCAACGACCAGTGTACGCAGTTTTCGAGAGATCATGATTTGGACTCCATTTTCTGTAAGGGGGTCGCTTTCATCAGAGCGGTTTCTCGCGGTCCGGTCAAGCGCCGGCCACCGTCCGATCTGCCATTTGGTCGCAGTTTCTCGTTCTAGGGGTTCTACGTTTCGCAATGGCCGTTTGGTTCACACCGGTCGTGCGGCCGTGAACTGTACGGCAGTACCTCAATCAACCCTAGGTTACGGATTCCCCTCTCCAAGGAAAAAATACGGAGATTAGGCGAAGTGTAGGGGCTGCGGGGTACGGCGTCACGATGCTTGCATGCCGTGTTCGCCTGCTTCCAGGCCCTCTTGTGAGGCTTGTTTCGACTGGCACGATTGTCTATAATGGCCGCTCCATAGTCACCGCGACAGTAATTATTATCGCCTCGAAAGGAACCAGCAGTGATTGCCCCGCAAGACAAGGACTACATCGTCATCGTACAGTGCCATCTCGCCAAACAGCGATGTTCGGGCTTTGCCTGCGAGATCGCATTCCACGAGCGAAGCGGCGGGTTTGCCGAGTATGCCAAAGACAAGGCGTATCGCACGCTCCACATCACCTGCGGCGGCTGTTGCGGCCGGGCGCTCAACGGCAAGCTCAGCCAAATTGTCCGCAAGCTCAAGAAGATGCAGAAGATCGAGAAGGAACAGATCGTCGTGCAGCTCTCCTCCTGCATCGCCACGCACAACTTCCACGGGCCGGCGTGCCAGCACCTCGACTACCTGAAGACCCTGATCGCACAAGCCGGCTTGGACGTCCGCGAAGGCACGTGGATCAACGAACTATCGGTCAAACGACGCGAGCAGGGGCGGTACGCGTAAGAGTCGTGGCCACCTACGAGACTCTCTTTATCCGCCGGCCGCTTGCCAAACGCGTGCAGATCTGCAATCATACAGTATTCGTGGTGCAGATCCGCAATTCCACCTCGCAAACGAAGCGACAGGGCTCTGGATGGATCTGCTTTGCTAGCAACAACTTAACTCAGCGTACCCGCATGAGCGAAGCCTCCGAAGAGCAAGCCCGAGAGGTCATTCTCGATTCAATCGCCGATGGTGTGTTCACGGTCGACGGCGAGTGGAACATTACCTCCTTCAATCGGGCGGCCGAACAGATCACCGGTGTTGTCCGCGAGGAGGCCATCGGCCAGAAGTGCTTCGATGTCTTCCATGCGAACATCTGTGAGACTGCATGCGCCTTGCGCGAGACGATGGAAAGCGGGCGGCAGCGGGTAGATCGGCGGATCAACATTCTCAACAATCGTGGTGAAAAGACTCCGGTGAGCATCAGCACTGCGGTGTTGCGAAATGAGCAGGGAGAGGTGATTGGCGGCGTCGAGACATTCCGCGACTTATCGTCGGTCGAGTTGCTGCGTAGGGAGATCCACCAACGCTATACGTTCCGAGACATTATCAGCAAGAACCACGAGATCCGCCGAATCCTGGGTATCCTGCCCGATATTGCTACGAGCAACAGCACCGTGCTGATCGAAGGGCCGACCGGGACCGGCAAGGAACTGTTTGCCAAGGCGATTCATAGTCTGAGCGCGCGAGCTCGACGCAAGTACGTGGCGGTCAACTGTGGCGCACTACCCGATACGCTGCTGGAGTCAGAACTCTTCGGATATCGAAAAGGCGCGTTCACTGATGCCCACAAGGACAAGCCGGGACGCTTTGAGCGGGCGGAAGGAGGAACCCTGTTCCTGGACGAGATTGGCGATGTTTCGACGGCGCTGCAGGTGAAACTGCTGCGGGTGCTGCAGGAGAGAGAATACGAGCCGTTGGGGGGCACTTCGACCACGAAGACAGACGTACGGGTGATCGGAGCGACCAACAAGCCGTTGGCGGAGCTTGTGGCACGAGGCTCGTTTCGCGAGGACCTCTATTATCGGCTGAACGTACTAAAGATCACCTTGCCTCCGCTGTCGCACCGTCGGGAGGACATCCCCCTGCTGGTCGATCATTTTGTCCGCAAGTTCAACGCCCAGCAAGGAAAGCAAATCGAAGGCATTTCGGAGGAAGCCCTCGGGGTGTTGATGAACTACGAGTTTCCGGGCAATGTGCGCCAATTACAGAACGTGATTGAACACGCCGTTGTCCTCTGCCGCGGCGAGCGGATCGAGATCGAGTGCTTGCCAGCAGAATTGCTGCAAGAGACGTCCGATGACAAAGGAAGTGAATCTAGATCGACCGGGAGTCCACTGCTTGAGGCGGAGGCATCGACGATCTTTCAGACGTTGCGTCAGCACGACGGTCACCGCGGAAAGACGGCAGTGGCGTTGGGTATCGACAAGAGCACTCTGTGGCGGAAGATGAAGAAGTATGGGATCACCTACTCGTAGGCGGGGCTGAGAAAGTTGTTTCTTGTCCACCCCTTAGGCAGGGCGCGGGTACAGGCCTGCGTCCTTGATGATCTCGGGGACCTTGTGCTCCCACTCGATGGCCATCAGATGGATGCCGTGAACGCCGGGAATGCTGCGTAATTGCTGGATCTGCTCGATGCAGATCTGAATACCCTCTCGGGCGCGGCTTTCCTTGGGAGCGTCCTTCATCCGCTTGATTAGGGCATCGGGCAACTCGATGCCGGACACATTCTTGGCCATATAGCGGGCCATACCCAGCGACTTCAACGGCGTGACGCCAGCAAGGATATGCACCTTCTGGTCGAGGCCCCGGTCGACTACTTGTCGCATCCAGGCCTTGAACTTATCCATGTTGTAGATGCACTGGGTCTGGACGAAATCAACGCCGGCGTTGATCTTCTTACCCAGCCGGGCGACGCGAAAGGCGAACGGGTCGGCGAACGGGTTGGCCGCGGCACCGATGAACATCCGGGGCACGCCGTCGATTTCGTCTCCACACTCGACCTTGCCTTCGTCGCGCATGCGACGGACTATGTCGATCAACTGGATCGAGTCCACGTCGTACACGTTCTTGGCCGCGGCGTGGTTGCCGAACTTCTGGTGGTCACCCGACAGGCACAACATGTTGCAGATGCCCAAGGCGCTCGCGCCGAAGATATCGCTTTGCATGGCGATACGGTTGCGGTCGCGGCAAACCATTTGCATCACCGGTTCGAGGCCCATCCGCACCAGCAAGGCTGCGGCTCCGATGCTCGACATGCGAACGATGGCCGTCTGATTATCGGTGACGTTCACGGCATCGACGTAGCCGATCAAGCACTGGGCCTTCTTTTCGAGCTTCTCGACGTTGGCTCCTTTGGGAGGACCACACTCACCGGTGACGACAAACTCACCGGCTTCCAGAAGTCGTTTTAGCCTGCTGTCAGTGCTCATTTTCTTAACTCCTCAATGACTCGGGTTCTCGGACCGCCGTCCCGGCTCGTGGACCAGTCGCGGGTAGGCAGGACGCGGGTCATGTTTTCCAACTTACCCAAGACGCTGAGGCGATCATAGATGAGTTGCCAGGCGCAGTCGACCTCCGGGTCGATCTCGCACTTTCCCTCCGAAGAACCTCCGCACGGCCCGTTCAGCAGGCTTTTGGAGCAGCGGGCGATAGGACAGATGCCGCCGGTGATCTCAAGCACGCAGTTACCGCAGCCCTGGCAGCGCTCACCCCACACGCCCTGTTCGAGAGCCGCGCCGAGGAACGTGGTATTGACGCCCGGCACTACCTGGATAGGCCGCTGGAGACCGGCTGCGACCTCGGCTACGTGCTGGACCCCGGCCCCGCAAGCGAGCGATACGACGGCGTCCACGTCGCTGATTTGGGGAAGAAGAGCTTCGATGTATTCAAAGTCGCATTGGCGTTCGATGGTTTCCTCGCGGACTTCCCGTTGTTCTCGGCGCGCCTGACTGGCGATGCGTAGCTGGGACGCCAACACGCTCACTTCCTTTTCACCGCCGGTATTGCAAACGGTCACACAGCCCCGACACCCCAGAACCAACACGCGAGGGCAATCCCGAATGGACGCCTCAATTTCTTCGATGGGCTTCAGGTCTCCGACAATCATGCTGTCAATTCCTTCCTGAGGGCGTCCGTGTTCGGAAGCCGTTTTCGTCCACATACTGCCGACGTCGACGGCGTTTACATGCACCCGCTGGCTTTCGGCAGCCCCGCCAGCTTGGCCGCACGTTTACCGGGCTGCTTTTGGAACAGTTCGCGCAGTTCCTTGTAGGGTTTCCCGCATTCCTTGGATACCATGGTCAGCATGGGAGGCACGTTGTGTTTCTGGTAATACACCCGGATCATGCGGATCACCTTCAAGTGCTCTTCGGTCAGCTCGATCCCATCGCGCTCGGCCAATGCACGGGCTACTTCTTCGGACCACTGTCCGAAGACCTGAAGGTATCCCTCTTCATCCAGTTCCACACTGCCGTTTTTCAAATCGAGAGTGGTCATGTTGCCTCCTTTTGCTGCGACAACGTGTCGGCGACGGTGGCCATGCTTTATTGGGTTTTCTGGTTGTCGAACACTAGGGCGTTGGCCAGCAAAGCCCAAAGGTGGATCGCCTTCCAGGGACGTTTATAGTGTTTGGCTAGTTCATCGATGGCATCGAAGCAGTTTACGCAAGGCGTGCAGACGAAGTCCGCTTCCGTCAGGTCGATCTGATCGACTTTGACCTCTCCGTAATGGAATCGTGCCTTGGCGAAACCCGAAATCAGCGCCCCCCCGCCACCGGAGCAGCAGTAGTTGTACTCCCGGTTGGGCCACGTCTCGACGAAGTTGGGACACACGCGTTCGATCACGTAGCGGGAGTCCTCCAGGATATCAGGAAAGCCTTCCAGCACGGACTTGCGCCCGGCGTTGCAGGGATCGTGGAGGGTTACCCGTTGGGGATTGCGCGAAGGGTCCAGCTTGAACCGCCCTTCACGCAACCACTTCGCGTAGAGGTTGACCTTGTGGACAACCTCGAACTTGGGTTGAATACCGAACTTCTTGTAACCGGCCAGAGTGGCGTAGTACCCGTGGCCGCATTCGGTGTAAGCCATGTACTTGCAGCCCAACTCCTCCACCCGTTTGACCTGCTGTCGCAAGGTATATTCCCAGGTGTCCAAGTCGCCGGAAAACATGGCGTAGTTGGTCCCCTCCCACCAGATGGACGGCATGGTCCAACTGACCCCGGCGGCATGGAAGACCTTGTAGATGCACTGCAAGTCCATGGGGTAGTATTGGGGCAGCTTGGAATTGATGGTGATGAAGTAGTCCGCCCCTTCCTGGTCAATGGGAAACTCCAAGTCCGGTACGTCGTCCTGAGCCTCCTCTTTCATCCAGTCGAGCGTCTCGATCCACTCGTCGGTGGGAATCTGCATGTTGTTGCCCTTGGTCCGGTGCAAATCGGCGGTTTGCTGGCTGCCACCGGGCACCTCGTCCCGTGGCCGCATGGACCGGGCTCGGGTCACCAAATTGGTGATTTTGACTCCCATCGGGCACACCAACGTGCAGCGTTCGCAGCCGGTACACTGGAAGATGAAGTCGCTGTTGATGACTTCTTGCTCCATTCCCAATAGAACCATCCGGACCATCCGGCGCGGATCCCACTGCGAATAGCCGTGAAGCGGACACACGCTCAGGCACTTTCCGCAACTCATGCAGTAGTCCAGATCCGCCTGCCAACTGCTCTGCTGCATCACGGCATCCCGCAACGGCGTCTTCCCGATCTCATCGAGCTTGATCACGTGACTTTCGCTGGACACAGTTTCCACTCCTGTCGTTTTCAATCGCCAATTCGGCCGGAAGGCATGCTCTGTGACGCCTCGGCCAGCAGGTGTGCCAGTCGATGTGGTTCGTTGGCCGCTATCGTGTGGAACCGGACTCGTTCTTCCTCTACGTCAATCGCCCCAAGGGCTTTGCGAACCTTGTCAATCCTCTTGCGACTGAGATCCGAGCCCCACAGCGACCGGCAGTTATCGTGGTGGCAGCCGAGCACCAGAACGCCCCGCGCACCCTGCTCCAAGGTGTCCAGAACAATCTGGTCGGCGATCAGGCCGGCGCAAGGGACATCGACCAACAGGACGTCGGCAGGCAGCAACAGACCCGATTGCCCCATGGCGTCAGCGGCCGGCACCGCGGATTGCCGGCAAGCAAAGGCAATGATCGGTCGGCGGCCCAAAAGCTCGCGGGTCGCCACCTGAAGCATATCATGGACTTGGTTCGATCGCAGGTTTCCGGGTTCCAGCGCACGAGCAGGGCAAACTGAAACGCAAATGCCGCACTGCCAACAAGCCGGGGCCAGGACGTCCATCTGATGTTGGGATGGGTGGGGTTGGATCGCGCCATGCGGGCACGCTCGGTAGCAGGTCAAACAAGCGGCGCATTTGTCGGTATCGATGGCTACTTTCTCGACGGGAACCTCGACCGTCCCCTCCGGAAGCAGTGCCATCAAATCAGCGAGCACGGCCCAGGCTTCCAGGCCGGCTTCTCCAGGGTCACATTCATCGTGGCAACCCCCTACGAAGTACACCCCACGGCGGGCGCACCCCACCGGCCGGTGCCGCACATTTCCCGGTTGCAGGTATCCCTGCAGGTCGAGGGGTTGACGCAGCAGCGCCGCCAGGCGGGCATGGGAGCTCGAGGGTCGTATCGGCGCTGGAATCACGAGCCGATCCACTGCGAATTCCAGGGTTTCGCCGGGCAGTGCAATGTCGGCCACGGCCACCCGGACGGCCCCGTTAGCTACGTCGAAACGAGGTGCCGTGTTGTACCGGATTACGGTGACACCAGCGGCTCGGGCGTCGTCGTAAAGCCTCTGACCGCTACGCCCGTACACGGGGACCTGACGGAACAGGACTCTGGACTTGCCGCCTCGGCGGACGTGCTCCAGGGCAAACGTCAGGGCGGCCTGACCGGCGCAACGCCGATCGAGCGCGTTGCGATCAACCCAGATGCATGCGTCCTTGCCGTCCATCTCGCCACCCGTGACGAGTTCCCCATACTCCCGCAGGCCGAGAACATGGCCGCTGGCGTCCAGGGTGTCGTCGAGCTCAAGCGGGCCAGTATGGGCGTCAATAGCCAGCACGATCGCGCCTACCTCGAAGAAAACTCGCCCGTCAGGCGTTCCCACCCGGAGCCGGAAGTCTCCGACGTGCCCCTGCACATACTCGATAGATGCGTCCGCGACCACCCGGACGTCGTGATGGGAAGTGACGTGATCTACCAACTCTCCGCCAATCGGGTAGAAGCAACCCTCCGGGCGCTCGGTCTGGAGCAAGATGACCGGGAAGCCCGCGTCGAGCAGCACGGAGGCCGTCCAGAAGGCTCCGTGATTGCTTCCGACCACGGCGACGGCGCGCTTCGCCGCGACGTTTGCGACAGTGCAGGGCTCGATGCCGCGGGCCCGGGTTACCGCCATCTCGAGCAATCGCCGCGTTTTGGCTGCGCGAGCTTCCTCGTCCTTCTCTACCCAAACGCAGTGCTCTCGAACACCAGCCCAGGCAACCGGGATCCACGGTTGCCCATCATCGCGCCGAATCCAATCCGGTACCAATCCGGTGCCGGGCGAGGGGCCGCAGATCACCACCCGGTCGAGGCTTTCATCGCGGCACAACGTCCCGATACGTGCAGCCGCATCCTGCCCCGTCCAGGACGCCGCGCGGAATACGACCACTTCGTCACTTCCAACCAAGCTCTTTTCAAACCCGACAGGCGGCAGCGCCGCGGTCACGGCTGCATCGCTGGTTTCTATTAGCAGTCCAATGCGCAGGTTGGCTTCGATGGCTAGTTTCTCCCTGTCTTCACGTGGCCGCCGCTTCCCGCGGGTATTTGTGCTCTTTCTTGATGCCAATTCCTCTCGCCGAGATGCTGCGACAACATAGCTGCTACAGCCATGGCCTGCCTGCGCGATCCCTGGATGTCCGCAGGACCGCCGCAGGCGCCGGCAAGAAAGACTCCGGGGCGGGACGCCTGGAGGGGGGCATCCGGACCGGGCTCGGCAAAGTAACCGAACTCGTTGAGGTCCAGACCCATCACTTCGGCCAACGAGCGATGCGAATCGGTGGGTACCAAGCCGACGGCCAACACCACGCGATCGAACTCGAAAGCCTCGGTTCGGTCTGCTCCCGGTGCGACATTGTAGACCCGCAGCGTGCCCTCCGTTTCGCCTGGACAAACCTCGGCCGGCACACCCTGGATAAAGCGTGCCTTGTTACCCAACCGGTCGTAAAACGCACCAAACTCCTTGCTCATGATCTGCAAGTCAATGTAGAACACCGTGGTTTCAAGGGTGGGCCGCAGAAACATCAGGCGATCGACCAGCCGGATTGTCGTGCGGCAGCAAAACTGCGAGCAGTACTCCCGACCCGACTTTCGGTTGCGCGATCCTACGCACTGGAGAAAAGCAACCCGTAGCGGTGTGTCGCTTTCCGGCGCGAAACGCGCCAGATCGTCCTCGCGGAGGACATGGTCCAAATCCCGGGTGCTAACGACCCCACCGAAGTGCCCGTATCCAAGCAGGAGGTCCTCGGATGGGTCGTAGGGCTCGGACCCCGTAGCCAACACCACGGCTTGGCTGGGCAGACTGCGACGTTCGCCCAGCAGCCATTCCCGCCAGGGGGGATGCAGGGTCTCGGAACGGGGCTCCGGATCGACGGTAACCTGGAAGCGGCCGGCCTCCCCCTCGCAGCTCTCCAGGCGAGCGCCCAGCAGGACTTCAATTCCCGGGTGCGCCGAGACTTGGGAGATCTGGTCTTGGACGAGACACGCCGAGCACCGGGCACACTCGTCGGTGGCCATGCATGCCCAATTGGCCGCGTGCCCTCCCAACTGGTGGCCACGTTCCACCAACGTGACGCCGATACCAAGATTGGCGACGGCCCGGGCAACGGTCATTCCGGCGATACCCCCGCCGACGACGATCACGTTTGATCGATGCTTTATCACAGTTCGCGTGGCCCTCCTTAAGTTGTAACCCCTGAACGTCCCATTCCTTCCAGATTGCCGCTAACGCAAGGCCCTCCATTCTTATCAGTCGATCGGGTTAGTGCAAGCCGTCTTGCGCGGAGAAAGAGAGAATCTCCCTAAGTCGCGTCGTGACAAGGGCTTAGGAGCGGCCGGGCTTTTTGTTGTACACCAATCCGTGCCGTTTGGTTGGGTAGGCGCTTTGTCAAGGATCGGGAGAAGGGAGGAGGCCGTTTCCCCTTTGCTTGGTTCTTGGTATCATACCAACATGCTCGACGAGAGCACTGCATTGCTGCTTGCGGTCGCCATGTCTGCCACCCTGTCGCCAGACATCTCTCGCCCAACCGAAGCCGGCCTGCAACGCCGAAATAACCGCGCGAATTGTAGTCTCGTCGAGAAAGCGAATTCCAAGTACGGCCCGAATCCATGCCTACCAGAAGAATACGAGACTGGATACACACGAAACTGTGGTACCGGGTACCGATCAGCATCAGCGTGATCGACCAGGGCTTCAAGATCATCGAGGCCAATCCCCATTTCGCCCAGGAGTACGGCGACTGGCAGGGCCGATCTTGCCACGAGGTATACAAAGGCTCGTCCGAGCAATGCAAGAACTGTGCGGCGGCCAAGACGTTCACCGATGGACTCGTTCGACAAAGGGAAGAAGAAGGCGTATTCCGCGACGGCAAGCAGACCCACTACCTTGTTCACATGGTCCCGCTGATCGATGATGACGGCAGGATCCCATACATCGTCGAGATGTCAACCGATATCAGCGACGTTAAGCTGCTGGAGCAGGAGAAGCTCGATGCCGAACGCCTGGCGGCGGTAGGGCAGACCGTGGCAGGCTTGGCGCACGGCGTGAAAAACTTGCTGATGGGGATCGACGGTGGCATGTACATGCTCGAATCGGGCATTGAGAAGGGTGACGCGGATCGGCTGGTCAATGGCTGGGAGATGCTCAAGGAAGACATGGCCCGGATGACGTCGTTCGTGAAGGAGTTTTTAGAGTTTGCCAAAGGGCGGACTCCGGAAGTGCAGCTCGTCGATCCCAATCAGATCGCCGACGAAGTCTTTTCGTTGTTTCGCGACACGGCCAGGCTCAAAGGCATCGAGATCAGCCTGACGCTCCAAGAAGACGTCCAA
>JABMRB010000510.1 GCA_013202865.1 Candidatus Nealsoniibacteriota bacterium
ATCCACTCGCTTGCGCTTCGAGCTTGTATCTGTCGCATTTCGTTCGAAGGTGGCGCTGTCCAACTAACTCCCTCGCCCCTGCTGCGTTTTCGACTCCGCTACCGACGCGGGCGTGCGCTCTGCCGGTGACGGCTTCTTCCCATCCGGCCGCGGGCGGTTCAATACGTTCACTTCCCGCCCGGCCACCAACCGGTGCTGTCCCTGGCAAACGATCTGCCGACAATCGGCCGGCAGGCTATGTGCCCGCACGACCACGTCGGAGCCCTGCTCGACCCAGTCGCCGAGCACCTGGCGGCGGGCCTTGCCGTCGCCGTCGATCGTGTAGACGAACAAGACCTCCTCCCGCTCGTCTTCCAGCCGCGTGAGCAACTCCTTGTCCTTGCACAATTGCTCGTCTTTGCGGGCGGCGTCGTACTTCAGTCGCAGCGTGTTGGCCACCGGAACGCGATACCCGTCGATCTCCTCGAGCACGATATGGGCCATCGCGATCAGCCCCGGCTTCCACGTCCCGTCGGAATTGTCGACGCCGATTTCCACGTCGAACAGGCCCGTGGTCTCGTCGGCGGCCTCGGCCACGCGGCGGACCCAACCGTCGCGGCTGCGGCGGGCACGGCCGTACCGGTTGCGGGCCAATAAGTCCACGCGGACCTGCTGCATCGGCCGAACGTCGCCGATGTAAGCCTCCGGAACGCCGACGACCAGCAACACCGTGTCGACCTGGATGACTTCCATCACGATCTGATTGGGCGTGACCGACTCGCCCGGATCGACCAACCGTTTGGAAACGACCAACCGCTGGGCCACGTTCGCCACCGCCGGCGGTACGTTGGGCATCACCAGTTCTGTGTCGCGACGGCTCTTCTCCGCAATTTTCACCCGGGCCTGGGCCACCTCCAATTGGGCCTCGGCCATCGACACCTGAGCCTCGGCCACGGTCACTTGCGTCTTGTCGCTCTCGTACGCCGAGTCGGTGATCACGCCGCCGCCGTGCAGCCGAAGCCGCTGGCTGCGGGCCAGATCCAAATTGGCCTGACGCAACCGTGCCTGCGCATCCGTCAGCCGGGCTCTTACCTCTGCCACTTGCGCCGTGGCCTCCGCAAGCTGTAGTCGGAACGCCTCGTCGTCCAGTCGAGCCAACACGTCGCTTGCGCCGACGATGTCTCCTTCATCCGGCAGACTGGCAAGCTGTTGCTTATCTGCCACCACCCGCCCGGCCACCTCAAATCCCAGCGAGTACCGCTCCCACGGCCGAATGATCCCCGAGTAGCTGTCGGTGATCGCGATCCGCTCGATCTGAACTTCCTCGATCGATACGGGCGTGGGTGGAATCTTACGCTCGGGCTGGTCGTCGCCGCTGGACTCGTTGTCGCCCCATCCGCCCGCGGTAACCAGCACAGCCACCGCCACGGCCGTCGCCGTTACGATCACCAGCCCCGTCAGCCGCCCGATCTGGCTTCTCAAGTTCATCATCTTTCGGTTACCTCACTCGTCCGGTTGTCGGCGACGACCGCCGGCCCCTTGCGCCGCAGCGCCGCTAGACTGAACTGTGCGATATGGTCGACAAGCCGGGCGACGTCGTAAGTCTGTAATTCCTCGGGTCCAACCAGCAGTTCCATGACGGCCCGGCCGATCTTGAAATGCAGGCATTGACCGATCACGCTAAACGCTGCCAGGTGGCAGTCGGCCTGCGTCGTCTCGGGCGGCAAAAACTCGGCAAGGATCCGGTTCAACAGATCGAAGTTCGCCCGCACGTACGCCCCGACCATCTCCAGGCAGGCGGGACACGGCTCGGTCATCTCGTGGGCAAGCAGTCGGGTGTGCCACGACGGTCGCTGTGGATCGAACAGCCGCGATAGCATCCGGTGGATGTACTCCCGCAGTTTCTCATCGGGCGTCAACCCCTCGAACAGGCCCGGCGGCGGCTCCTGCAAACCGCAACTCTGTGCGTGGCGGACCGTTTCCACGTAGAGCGTCTTCTTGTCGCGGAAATGGTAGTTCACTGCCGCCAGGTTGGCCCCGGCCCGGCCGCAAATCTCGCGGACGGTCGCTGCCTGAAACCCCTTCTCCGCGAAAATCTCGCCGGCCGCATCCAGCAGCCGGTTTCGCGTGTCATCCACATGTTCAGCCATGAGCGATCCTTTGGGTAAACACCCACTTGAATCAAACGTTTGTCTTAATCAAGTGTATGCCAAGCTCATCCCGCTGTCAAACGCTACGGAAAGAACCGCTTGCGCAAACAGGGCAGAACAAAGGGGTCAGGACTCATTGATGGCGCTTTAGGTGGGCATGGCGAGCCAGATCGCCTCTTTGAATCACCGTCACTGAGCTACCACGACTCGCTTCGACCGCCATGCTTTCCTAGAATGCCATCAATGAGTCCTGACCCCTTTGTTTCTGGCGGATTTACCAGGCCAGAATTCTTGGCGAATCCAGCTACCGGAAGTTTGAATGTTGCCTAAGTCCTACGCGATCCGCTTGACCTCGTCGGTCGCCTCTTGCGACTGCCCGATCTCGCACGAGGGATCAACGTCCTGCTCGGCCTTCTTCGCCGCTGCGGCCTTGTGGCGACGATGCCGACGCCAAAAGTACAATGCCACAACCCCGACCGCCAACCCCACGCCGACCGCTAGTCCGCGTTCCACATTGACAATCCAATCGGTGATATCCCGCCCAAAGTAGTAACTCAGCCCGAAGAACACGCCGATCGCGGTGGTGGCACAAAGCAGATCGAAGAGCAAGAACCGGCGGAATGGTAGCCGCAGGATTCCCGCGGAGATGTAGACCGGCGAGCGGAGCCCGACCAGGAATCGAGCGGCGAACAGGACTTTCAGGCCGTGATTATGCAGCATCGCCTCGACCTGGGTCTCCCGCTCGGGGTGCATGAAATGGGCCCACCAGCGGTGTTCGCGGATCACTGCCCGGCCAAAATGGTGTCCGACGTAGTACATCAGGCAATCGCCCAGCAGCCCGCCGGCCAGCAACGCGACAAACGCGCCGACGGGATTCAGCGTGCCGTGCGAACTGAGAATGCCCGCGGTGACAATCGCCACCTCCTCGGGCACCGGCAGCCCGACCCCGGTGAGCACCATGAACACGAAGATGCCCAAATAGGAACCATTGTCAACGAAAAAGTCGATCATTGAGGAGCAACTCTTCTCTTCTCTGGGGCCACGCGTTGTGGAACAGCCACGTCATTGTAATCGGATTGGCAAAGCGGCGCCTATGGGATATATGGGTCATTCTTGCGGATTGCTGCCGGGATCACGTCGCAAAAGCCGGATCGCAACGCGATGCGAGGGCGCGGGGCGTTGCCCCCCGGCTATCTTCTGACCGCTATCTGCTGATCGATCCAGGCGCGCGCGGTCTATTCTAATCTGGGCGTGCAATCCCGCCTAATACAACGTCAACTCGTCTTCGGTCAAGCCGGCTGTGCGGATTTCCGCTCCGCCGCTGTGGCGGATCGGACAGACCAGCAACGCGGCGATTTCCGGCCTCGTTTCGCAGTACTCAAGTGCCTTGTCGGGCCCCATGACGTAGAACGCCGTCGACAGGGCGTCGGCCAGTGTGGCAGTGGGCGCCAGAACCGTGGCCGAGAGGACCCCCTCGGCGGGCCAGCCGGTGCGCGGATCGAGTATGTGTCCGTAGCGCCGGCCACGATGAACGAACGACTGGACCTGCGATCCGGACGTGGCCAGTGCCCGATCGAGAAGCCGGATTTCGGCCAGCCGACGATTCGGCCGCAACGGATGGGGCACACCGATCGTCCAGCCACAGCCGGCCACGTCGTCCGTCCGGCTGGTTGCGTGACGTCGGCATCCGTGGGCGGCCGCGCTGCTGCCGCCGCCGCCGTGGATCAGATAATCTTCGATGCCGGCGTCCGACATCGATTGGCAACACCGGTCCAGCGCGTAGCCTTTGCCGATACCGCCGAGATTCAGCCGCACGCCTTCTTCGCGAAATCGGACGGTCCGGCACTCGGCATCGAGTTCGACCAGATGGCTGCCGACGCACTTCATCGCCTCGGCCAGATCTTCCTCGTCGGGGACGGCACCGTCGCGCCGAGCGAATCCCCAAGTCTCCCAGAGCGGGCCGCAGGTCAGGTCGAACGCCCCGTCGGTTTCGGCGTGCAGTCGCATCCCCAGTTCGAGCAGATCGAACAACGCCGGCTCGAGCTGCACCGGTTCGTCCGCCGCGGCTCGATTGATTTGACAGATCTCGCTGTGCTCGCGAAACACCGAGAGCCGGTCTTCCAGCCGGTCGAGCTGGTCGAGCGTCTCCAGAGCGGCTTGCGTGCCGTGGTCGTATTGCCCGGCGTTGAGTTGGACCTCGAACTCGCACGCCATCGCCCGGCGGCTGACGTGGACCAGCAAAGACTCGGCGGCGGCGCCTGCTGACGTGGCTCGGGCGGCGGCGGCGTCACGAACCGGTTTGCCTTGGAGAAAGTCGCGGCGGCTGCTCTTGCGATTCATAGTCTCCTCACGCCAAGGATCGGCACGACGATCTGCGGGAAGTCGCCGTCCTTGCCCGTGCCGAACCTCTCGACCACGATCGACTCGGCGAGCCGAGCCCGTCGGTATTCTTCTCCGGTTAGCGGGTTGATCTTGTAGCGTGGTATCTCGCTGCCGGTCGTCATGGCCAGCGCCAAGGCCCAGGCCTCCCAGTTCGCACGGTCCTGCGTCTGGATCTCCTGTGCCTTGGTGATACCCCGCAACAGCACACGGGCGGCCACCGTGGGAAAGTCGCCCGAGTCCTGCTTCTGCTGCAATTCGCGGGCGATCGATTCGAGCGTCTCGGCACGTTGGTAGAACGGTTTCCGGCAGGCGTCGATGATCTTGCGGATCGTTTCGAGATAGTAGAGTTCGTCGCGGTCGGCGTTGCGAATGGTGGCGGAGATCAGTTTACGAAAGTTCGTTACCTCGTCGAACTCTTTGATCTCCTTCGGCGAGAGCAGGAAGAGGAACTGGCCGTTGCGGACCATTTCGTAGGCGTGCATGCCCGCGGCCCGTTCGCCGATCCAAGCGTCGGCGTCGGCGGGCCACGACTCTAATTGCTTCTGAACCATCGCCTGAAGCCGGCTAAGCTGGACCGGAGTCGTGCGGCCGTGTTGTGCGATCTCCAGCAGCACGCGGAAGGCTTCGCCGCGGATGTACGC
>JABMRB010000511.1 GCA_013202865.1 Candidatus Nealsoniibacteriota bacterium
AATCCCAAATCCCAAATCCTATGGCCCTTCGGTCAACCACGCCAACGTAATCCGTGCAAAGCTGATCTTGCCGTAGTTGTCGCGTTCGTAAAGGCAGCCGATCGTGCCGTCGGGCAATACGACCAGATCGCTATAGGCGGCCGATCCGGCGTAGATCACCTTGGCGATCGGCCACGTCTTGCCCTCATCGTAGCTGAGCCGCACGGTCATGGCGTTGCGGCCCGAACCACCGGGGCCGGAGTACAGAATGATATTCTTCGGCTTCAGCGAGTAGCGTTGGATGCTCGACTGGCAGGTGGGGCAGTAGACCTGCTCGTGGTGCTTCGGCGACGACCAGGTCATGCCCGCGTCAGTGCCGCCGGCAGCGGGGGACGCTGTACTGACGGCAAACGCCCGCTGGTTCTTGCCGAAGTAGTTCCGCATGCTCAGCAACAGCGACCCGTCGACCCGCTCGAGCACCTCGCATTCGTTCATCCCCCGGTCGGTCGCGCCGCCGCGCTTCCACGACTTGCCGTGATCGTCGCTGTAGAAGACCAGCGAACGGCCTCTGTTGACCCAATCGCCGTGGCCCTTGGTGTCGCCGCAGTCGCAAGGGATCACCAGCCGCCCGCCAGTGAGTTGGATGCCATGGCCCGGGCCGGTGGCGTACCAACCCCACTCGGGCTTCTTCACGTCGGCGGTGATTTCGATCGGTTCTGCCCAGGTCACGCCGTCGTCCGTACTCTTCGTGATGAAGACGCGGTCGTTGTTGCGGCAGAACGGCAGCCAGATCGTGCCGGTCGTTCGGTCGACCACCGGACACGGGTTCCCGATGGTGATCTTGTCCGTGCCGCCCTCTTCGTGAACCAATTGCATCGGCCCCCACGTCTTGCCGCCGTCGGTGCTGCGACGCAACACGAGGTCCAAGTCGCCATGGTCGCCGCGGCCCGTCTTGCGGCCCTCGCACACCGCCAGCAACGTGTTCTTGGTTGTCAGCACAACGGCGGGAATGCGATAGGTGTGGTAGCCTTCGGTGCCGCTGGTGAAAACGTCGATCTGTTCAACGGCATCGTCGGCTTGCACGTTATTGCCCAGGGCAATCGTGGCAAACAGTAGAATCGGCGCGAGAATGAAACGGGAAGGAAGGTGGCAGGCGGCATGCATGAGAGATTCTCCTTATGGGATAGTGTGGCCCGCGGGGCGTTGCCCCCCGGCTAGCAGCGCACGGCACGAGCCATGGGGCTTGTCCCCGCGTACCGAAACGCACTGGAAACACATCGAAGCGCGCCGGGATAAACCCGGCGGCTCGCCATCGCTCTTAGTGTAGGCGACCCACCGCGTACGTCAAGCAATCGAGTACCGCGTCGCCCTGGCGGCTTTCGGCCGACGGCGCTGCGCGGTACAATCCGATCTTCGATCCAACACGGGAGAATACGCCATGCAATACACGCAACTCGGCCGGACCGGACTGACCGTCAGTCGGCTTTGCCTGGGAACGATGAATTTCGGGACGGTGACGAGCCCCGAAGACAGCTTCGCGGTGATGGACCAGGCGCTGGACCTGGGAATCAATTTCTTCGACACGGCCGACGTCTACGGAAAATCGCTCGGCGAAGGGATCACCGAGGGGATCATCGGCCAGTGGCTCGCCAACGGCGGGCGGCGTGAGAAGATCGTCCTGGCCACCAAGGTCTTCGGCCCCATGGGCCATTCGCCCTTGGATCGGGGGCTGTCGGCACGTCACATCCGCCGGGCCTGCGACGAGAGCCTCCGCCGACTGCAAACCGACCATATCGACCTCTATCAAATGCACCACGTCGACCGCGGCACGACGCCCGACGCGGTCGTTCGGCTACTCGGCGTCGAGCAGGCCGACCACCGATTTCTGATCGACCACGGCCCGCCCTGGGAGGAGATCTGGCAGGCGATCGAACAGTTGGTCACTGCCGGCAAGGTGCTCTACGTCGGCAGCAGCAATTTCGCCGCGTGGAACATCGCCCGGGCAACCACGCTGGCGACCGCGAGGAATTCGCTCGGGCTGGTCTCGGAGCAGAGCAAGTACAGCCTGGCCTGCCGCACCGCCGAGTTGGAGGTCGTGCCCGCCTGCCGCGGCTTGGGCTTGGGCCTGATCCCCTGGAGCCCGCTGGATGGTGGCATGTTGGCCGGCGTGTTGCAGAAGCTGACCGAGGGACGCCGGGCGAACTACTCGGCCGACAAAATCGCCAAGTATCGTCCCCAATTGGAGGCCTACGATACGCTCTGCAAGGAGCTGGGCGAGACGCCGGCCGACGTGGCCCTGGCATGGCTGCTGGCCAATCCGGTCGTAACCGCCCCGATTATCGGCCCGAGGACCCGGCAACAGCTCACCGACAGCCTCCGGGCACTGTCCGTCGAGCTCTCGGCCGAGGTGCTGGCGAAGCTCGACGAGATCTGGCCCGGCCCCGGCGGCGAGGCCCCGGAGGCCTACGCCTGGTAATCGACCGTCCGACCCCTGGACAAGCCGGAGCCCTGCGGTAGACTTATAGCAGGCTAGGAAGATAGGCCGTTGTCCTGCCAATCCCAAGGACAAATATCACTCTGCACGAGGACCTCACAGACGATGGAAGAGCGCGTGTACAATTTCTCGCCCGGCCCTGCGATGCTGCCGTTGGCGGCGTTGGAGGAGGCCCGGCGCGATCTGCTGGCTATGCCCGGCGTGGGAATCTCGATCCTGGAAATCAGCCACCGATCGCCCACGTTCACCGGGATCATCGAGGCGGCCGAGGCCAATCTCCGTAAGCTGCTAGCAGTACCCGACAACTACCGCGTGCTCTTCCTCCAGGGCGGGGCCTTGTTGCAGTTTGCCACGATCCCGATGAATCTTGCTACCGGCGGTGCCAAACCGGCCTACATCCTCAGCGGCACCTGGGGCAATAAAGCGATGCAGGAGGTCAAGGCCGCGGAGCCGACCGTCGTCTGGGACGGCAAGTCGACCAACAACAACCGCGTGCCCACGCAGGACGAACTCGACGTACCCGCCGACGCCGCCTACGTACACATCACCTCGAACGAGACGATCCAAGGCGTCCAGTTTCCCGTGGAGCCCGACGTGGGCAACGTGCCGCTGGTCTGCGATTCGTCCTCGGATATTCTCTCCCGGCCGGTAGACGTCAAGAAGTACGGCCTGCTTTACGCCTGTGCCCAGAAGAACGCCGGTCCGGCGGGTGTGACCATCGTGATCGTCCGCGACGACCTGCTCGAACGGACGCCCGCCGAGCTGCCCTCGATGCTCAACTACAAGGTGCTGGCCGCGAAGAAGTCAATGTTGAATACGCCGCCCGTGTTCGCCATCTACATGGTCAAGCTGGTTACCGATTGGCTGCTGCGGGAGATCGGCAGCCTGGAGGAGATGGCCCGGATCAACCGTCAGAAAGCCCAGTTGCTATACGACGTGGTCGACGGCTCCGACGGATTCTACGAAGGCCACGCCGAGCCGGATAGCCGTTCGATGATGAACGTTCCGTTCCGCCTGGCCGACGCCACATTGGACGGGCCGTTCCTCGAACAGGCCGCCGAGCAAGGACTGGCGTCGTTGAAGGGTCACCGTTCGGTCGGCGGGTGCCGGGCGTCGATCTACAATGCCATGCCCGTCGAGGGCGTTAAAGTACTCCGCGATTTCATGCTCGATTTTTGCAAGAACAACAAGTAACCGCTCCCGACTTCGCAACCAACCGCGATTATCCCCAACAACAAGGAGGCCCCCCATGGACAGCCTCCGCGTCTTGCTGATCGAAGACAGCGCCACCAGCCGCGTGCTGGTGCAGGGTTTCCTGCAAGCGGCTGGCATGGAGACCTTCGTCGCCGAAGACGGCACCACCGGCACGGCCATGCTCCGCGAGCACCAAGTGGACGTGGTGGTCCTCGACGTCGTTCTGCCCGACGCCGACGGCGTGGAACTCTGCCGCGTCTGGCACCGGGACCCCGATCTGAAGGACGTTCCCGTGCTGCTGATCTCCGGCGAGCGGCTGGCCGACGAGGATCGGGCGGCCGGGCTGCGGAGCGGGGCCATGGGATACCTGCTCAAACCCTTCTCCGACACCGAGCTGCTGGCTCAGGTCCACCTGCTGCATCAACTCGGCCAGACACACCGGCAACTGAAGGACCGCAACGTCGAACTGGAACACTCCAACCGGGAGCTCGAAGAGTTCGCCTATATTGTCTCGCACGATCTGAAGGAACCGCTGCGGACGATCACCGGCCACTGCCGGATGCTGACGAAATGTCTGTTGAGCCGCCTCGACGAGCAGACTGAGGCCTTCCTTGCCGCGATCGCCGGCGGCGCCGAGCGGATGCAGAAGCTGGTCGACGACCTGCTGGCCTACAGTCGCGTCGGAAGGGCCGACCGCCCCTCCGAAACGGTCGATCTGAACGACTTGCTCGCCCGCGTGTTGGCTAACCTCGGCGCGGCCGTCGACGAAAGCGGGGCAACCGTCCACGTCGACGATCTGCCAAACGTCTGGGCCAACCGCCTGATGCTCGGGCAGTTGTTCCAGAACCTGTTGAGCAACGCCCTGAAATTCCGTAGCGAACGCCCGCCCGCAATCAACGTTTCATGCGAGCCGCCGGCAGCGAAAGACGCTGTGCCGCCGGCCGACGACCGCGTGACGATCACCGTGGCCGACAACGGCATCGGCATCGACCCTCGCCACTTCGAATGGATCTTCGGCATCTTCCAACAGGCCCCGACCGAGAAGAAGTATCCCGGCACCGGCATGGGCCTGGCGCTGTGCCGGAAGATCGTTACAAACCACGACGGCCGCCTCTGGATCGAATCGGAACTCGGCAAAGGAACCACGTTCCACGTCGAACTGCCCGTACACACGTAGGGTGCGTGCAACGCACCTGTGCCGGATGTTATGGTGCGTTTCACGCACCCTGCACCTAACCTGCCGGAGAAACCCATGCCCCGCACCCTCCTCCGCTCGTTGCGCACCGCCGTCGTGGCAACGTTGATCACGTCGACCGCCGCCCTCAATGCCGCCGGACCCGCCGTGCCGTTCCCCGAGGCGCTCGACGCCGCGGCCGTTTCCGTCGACCGGCTCGACAGTATCCTCGACTATGCCCTGATCCTCGGCAACGGCGACGTCAATGCACTACTCTACAGCGAAGGTGGGCAGCTTCGCATGATGCTCACCAAGAACGACGTTTGGGACGCCCGGCTCGACTCCAAGCTCGATCCGCCGCTGCCCACGCTGAAACTGATCCGGCGGCTGGCGGCCGAATCGCAACCGGCGCACGGTGGCAGCACGAGCGTCCTTGAAGAAGGCTGGGGACATCGCGGCACGGACAGCTACCATGCGCATCCGTATCCTTGCCCCAGGGCGTGCGCCCGGCTTGTGTTGGCCGACCGTCCCGCGGGGCAAGTCTGGCGGCAGATCCGCGCCGGCGGAACACGCGACGCCTGGCAACACCGCGACGGCACGGCCGCGATGAGCGTCGAAGGGGCGGCCGGGGCGTCCAACGGATACGCCGTCGGTCCGCTGGCGACGACGACCGACTGGTACGACCGGCTCCGCGTGAAGCTCGCCGGCAGCGAAAACGCCCAATACTACATCGACGTGATGGACGCCGACGGTCAGGTCGTGTTCAAGACCGGCTGGACGGAAACTCCCACTACGGCGACGGAACTAGTCTACGAACTCCCGCCCCGGCGGAAAATCGAGACATTGATTCTCTACACATGGACCGAAGACGGCCGCCGTGCGGAAAACCGATTCGAGAAACTCGTGCTGGAAGGGTCGGACGCGTCGCTGCCGGTCGATCTTAGTAGCGTAACGGTCGCCACCAGCAGTGCCAAGCTCGATCTGCGCCGCGCCGTGGCCCGGGTCGACGGCACCCCCGACCGCGTACCCAAGGCCGACGTCCGCGTCTTGGCCGACCGCAACGTCTTGTTGATCCGCAGCCCTGCCCCATGTCAATTGCTGCCGACCCGTTCGGCCGACACGCCGGAACACAACGCCGGCGAGACGGACGGCGTCGCGTGGCTATCTCAGGCGATCCCCGGCGACCTCGACTGGCCCGGGATGAGTTTCGCCGTGGCCGTGGCCGGCAACGACGAGCTGAAGGCCGTGGCCGTGGTCACCAGCCGCGAGGCCAAGGACCCGGTCGTCGCGGCCGTCGCATTGGCTCGCAATACGCTGGCGGCCGAAGAGTTGGAACTGATCCGCCGACACGAGTCCGTCTGGAACACGTTCTGGTCGGCCAGCGGCGTGCAGCTCGGCGACGAACTGCTCCGCGACCTGTGGTATCGCAACCTCTACTTCCTCCGCTGCGTGAGCAAGCCGGGGTCGATCCCGCCGGGGCTGTTCGCTTCGCTGATCCACGACCGGCCCGCATGGCACGGCGATTACCACACCAACTACAACATCCAGCAGACCTTCTGGACCGCCTACGTAACCAACTATGCCGAACTGGCCGAGCCCTACGACCGCCTGATCCGCGAGTATCTACCCCGGGCACGTTGGCTCGCCCGGCAGGTCTTCGAGATGGACGGCGCCTACTTCCCGCACGTGCTCTTCGCCTACGAGCCGCCCGACCCGCAACGGTGTAAAAGCCCGGTCGGCCGACAGTATATCCACCACGTCTGGGGCTTCACCCAAGGGGTCAACGCCTTCTCGGTGCAGCCGCTCTGGTGGCATTACAAGTACGCACCCGACCGCGAGTTCCTCGCCAGGACGGCCTACCCGGCCGTCCGCGACGTGGCGGTGTTTCAGGCGGAATTCATGGACCAATGCGAGGGCGACAAGTACGTCGTGTTGGCCCCTAGTGTCTCGCCCGAGCATTGGGGTTGGACCAAAGACTTCGCACGCAACCGCAACGGCACGTTCGACGTCGCCATGTTTCGCTACGTTTTCGAGGCAGCCGTCGAGGGCGCGACCACGCTGGACTGCGATCGGGAACTTGTGCAGCGTTGGCAAGCGGCACTACGCCGGCTGCCGCCCTATCCCACCACGCCGGGCGACGAACCGGTAGTGGTCGACGTGCAGGACGCCCCGCCGATCAACTACAACATCGCCGTGCCGGCCGTACCCGTCTTTCCCGGCGACGTGGTCACCTGGTTCTCCCCGCCGGCCGAGAAAGAACTCTTCGCCCGCTCGATCGAACGGCTACAGTGGAATGGAAACAATTCGTCGATCATTCTCTCGGTAGCCCGGGCAAGGCTGAGCATGCCCGATGCGTTGTCGTGGATGCGCGAAGAACTCAAGTCCCGCTCCCGCCCCAATGGCACACTGACGCTCAACCGGCTGGGCAGCGGAATCAACACGTACGGCCACTACACCGAGCAGTTCGCCGCCTCAATGGCCGTCAGCGAACTACTGCTGCAAAGCGTCGGCGACGTGATCCGCGTGTTTCCGGCGTGGCCGAAAGAACTCGACGCAAGTTTCCGCGATCTGCGGGCACAAGGCGGTTTTCTGGTCGCAGCCCGGCAGACGGGCGGTGAGATCGTCGAGTTGACGGTGACGTCCACCATCGGTGGGCGATTGCGGTTGGTGAGTCCGTGGGTGACAATCGCCCTTACTCGGGCCGATGGCCGGGTGGTTGCACTGAAACCTGATGCACGGCGTATCGTACAGTGCGACTCCCAGTCCGGTGAACAGATTCGTTTCATGTACGCGGAACCGTAACGATGTGCAACGATCCCATTGTCGGCGAGATTCGACGAATTCGGCAGCAACATACCGAAAAGTTCAACGGTGACCTGCATGCCATCTGTGAGGATCTTCGCCGCCAGGAACGGGAGTCCGGGCGCCAGTACGTCTCCTTCCCTCCAAGACCCGTCCGGTCCGCAAGCAACTCGCAACAGCATGGGGATGATCATGCGTAAATTACCGTCGGCGTTGATCCCGCTTTGCCTATCCGTCACCTGCATTCTGTGCATGGAGGCCACCGCCGCCGACCCTCGCAACCTCCGCAACGGCCACGTCATCCCGGATGAAGGCTACTGCGACCAGCCTTACACGGTCGTTACCGCCGACGGCAATTGGCTCTGTACGCTGACGACCGGGCCGGGCAAGGAGGGCAACCGAGGGCAACACGTTGCGGCCACGATCAGTTCCGACCGGGGCCGCACCTGGTCGAAGCTGATCGACATCGAGCCGACCGACGGCCCGGAAGCGAGCTGGGCCATGCCGTTGGTCGTGCCCGGCGGCCGGGTCTACGTCTTCTACGTCTACAACGGCGAAGACGTCCGCACGTGGCAGGGCCGGCCGATCCGGGCCGACACGCTCGGATGGTACGTCTACAAATTCTCCGACGACCACGGCCGCACGTGGTCGAAGGATCGCTATCGTCTGCCAATGCGACAATCGGCCGTCGATCGCACCAACACGTTCGGCGGCAAGTGGCAGATCTTTTGGGGAATCGGCAAGCCGATCGTCGCCGGCGATGCGGCCGTCTTCGCGTTTGCCCGGTGCGGAAAACACCTGATCGACAACTCCGAAGGCTGGTTCTTCCGCTCCGGAAACGTGTTGCACGAGACCGACCCGGCCAAGATCCGATGGCAATTGCTGCCCGACGGCGACGTGGGCCTGAAGTCGCCCGAGTTCGGCGCCGTGCAGGCCGAGCAGAACGTCGTGGCACTGCGTCCCTCGCAGCCGGCGGCACTGCCCGACAGTTCGCTCTATTGCATGTACCGCACCGTGACCGGCTACCCGTGCCACAGCTACAGCCGCGACGGCGGCCGCACGTGGACCAAACCCGAGCACGCCACCTATACGCCCGGCGGGCGAAAGATGAAGAACCCCCGAGCGTGCCCGCGGATTTGGCGGGCCGGCAACGGCAAGTTCCTCTTCTGGTTCCACAACCACAGCGGCAAGGACTACCGCCATCGCAACCCCGCATGGATCGCCGGCGGCGTCCAACGCGACGACAAGATCCATTGGTCACAACCGGAAATCCTCCTCTACGACCCGGACCTGAACGTTGGCCCCAGCTACCCCGATCTGATCGAACAGGACGGCCGCTACTGGATCACCGAGACGCAAAAGACGGTTGCCCGCGTGCATGAGATCGATCCGACGTTGCTCGAAGGGCTGTGGAGGCAGGGAACTGTCAAGAAGATGACGACCCGGGGGCTCGCCGCGACGTTTCAAGCCGGCGATACGACGACCGTGGAGATCGCCATGCCCGCGCTCTCCGATCTCTCGGAAGGCGGCGGGTTCTCGATCGATTTCCGGATCGCGCTGGCCGACCTGACCGCCGGGCAGGAGATCTTCTCCAGCCGCGACGATTCCGGCAAGGGCATCGCGCTGACCACGGCCGAAGGCGGGGCCGTGCGGATCGAACTCAGCGACGGCAAGCAGACGGCCGGCTGGAACTGCGACGCCGGTCTGTTACGACCGAACACATCGCACCACGTGGCCGTGATCGTCGACGGCGGCCCCAAAATCATCACGTTCGTCGTCGACGGCCGGCTCTGCGACGGCGGCACGGCGTCTCTCGCTGCCGGCGGCACTGCCCGTCAATACGGTTGGGGACGCTTCCCCAAAGAACTTGGCAACGTCAACGGCGCAAAGACCGCACGGATCATGCCATCGTCGAAAGGCAACCCGGGGCTGCGGCACCTGCGAATCTACGATCGCTATCTTCGCACGTCCGAGGCGGTGGCGAATTGGCGTATTGGAGATACTGGATAGTGGGGAGTGGGGAGTGCGGAACGATCGGAAACGCCCCCCGACTGCGTTCGGGGGGGAAGGATCGCGATACTCGGCAGGCGCTCTCTTCGCTCCCTCGGCAGCCCGCTCACCCGTCCTGCGACTCCAGATCCTTGAGGAAATCCTCCGGCCTGCCCGAACGCTTCGACGGCTCGGCCGGCGGGCGTTGCGTGGCCGGGTCGAGTTTGCCGTCGGCCACACCGTCGGCCAGATCGACCTCGGTCATCACGGCCGAAATCTCCTCGCGCGTCAACGCCCCGTTGCGGACACACGCCTCAGCCAAACTGTGAACCAGCAGGGCCATTCGGGCAAGATCGTCCTCCAGGTCGTCGACACGGCAGCGCAGATCGCCCCGAGCCGAGGACGCGGTTTGCCGGCGCCGCTCCGCGGCGTCATCGAGCCGGTCGAACTCGCGGGCGGTAAAGAAATCGTGCATCAAGTAGCGAGTCCAGCCCATGGCTTGCTCCTTTTGGTTTGGTTGAACGGGTTCAGAAAGCGTCTGTCCGGACTTCACCCATAACGTCTATTCGCCGTCGTCGTCCTTTTCTTGTGCCGCCGGATCTTCGGCAACGAGTTCTACGACGGCGGGTGCGAACGGATCGCCGTCATTCGGACTGGTATCAGTCTTTGCTTCGAGTTCCCGGTCGTGAACCAGAAAGACCCCCGCGCTGAGCGCGCCGGCAAGATAGCCGAGGACGACGCCGATGGACGCCCCCCGGAAACCGTCGGCCACCACCAAAGATATGACCCCATTGTAGTCTCCCGAGAGTGCCGGCCACTCCATAATCAACCGCCAGGGAATCAAGATTGCAGGAACCATTATGGCTCCGGCTAGAACAGAAGCACCCCGAGGGTTGTTGCCGCCAAACAGCAAGGCCTGACTCGCCGCGACGCCGGTGAAGAAGACGCCGATTATCAGAAAGCCAACCGGTTTGACACCGATCACCGCCATCACCGTAAATACCACGGCGTAGACCGCAGTCATCAGCAGCGCCTTCCGCAGCGAGAATCGCCGCGGTACACCGGCCGGTGGCGTGGTCGACGCGAGGCGGCGGAAGAACTCGGCGTCGTCGAGCACTTTGTCCGGGGCACTCGCAGCAACGCACGCCGGACACAACAGCACAACGTAGGGGAGTTCCAAGCCGCACTCGGGACAAATCCATAGCGTCGTTCGTTTCGGCCAGTCATGGTGGTTTGGATGTTCATCCATCGTACAAGTCTACGTGCCGCGGTTGGGAGAGCCTTCCGTCGCCGGATCTTCGGCAACGACCTCGACGACCGGTGCGAACGGATCGGCGTGGCCGGCAGTCGCGTCGTCGTGGGCCTTCGATTCCTCCGGCTGAACCAGGAAGACCGCCGCGCCGAACACGCCGGCCATGTATCCCAAGGGCCCACCGAAGATCAGGCCGAGGAAGACAAACATACACATTCCGAAAAACGGGATGTCTTCGCCAAACCACGCCTGGGCGATAACCATGCCTCCAAGGATGATCGTTGGACACAGCACCAAGCCAGCCACGATCGAGGCCTTTCTCGGATCTCTGCCGCCGAACAACAGCGCCTGGGCCGTCGCGACGCCGGTGAAGAAGACGGCAATCACCACAAACGTGATCGGGTGTGCCCCCAACGCCGTCATTCCCGCAAACATCACGGCGTAGACCGTGATCATCAGCATCACCTTCTGCAACCCGAATCGTCGCGGTACGCCGACCCCGGACGCCACCACCGGCCGCGCCCGCCGCATGAACGGCGGCATCATCACGGGCGGCGCCGTGCCGTCCGGCGCCGTGCCGCAATACCAGCACGGTCTCACCGAGTCATACACCTCGGCATCGCACTTGGGACAAGTCCACATGTTCTCGATCGCCACGCGCCGGGCAAGCCCGGCGGCTAAATGGTTGGCGGTTCGTGACAGCTAAGCGCTCGCAACCTCCCGCAATATCTTGATCGCCCGTTCGACGTCGTTTGCGTCTACGTCGAGATGCGTCACCGCGCGGATCGTCGTCGGGGCCGTGGCCAGCATCAACAGGCCTCGCTGCCGTATCCGCTCGGCGAAGTCCGCGGCCGTACCCAATGCTGCCTCGACGCGGAAGAACAACAGGTTCGTCGGCGGCATCTCGCCTTGAATCGCCAGGCCGTCGATCTGGGCGATGCCCTCGGCCAGACGCCGGGCGTTGGCGTGGTCGTCGGCCAAACGCTCGATGTGATGTTCCATGGCGTACAACGCCGCGGCAGCGATCACGCCCGACTGCCGCATCCCGCCGCCGAGCACTTTGCGATGCCGCACCGCCTCGGCAATCAACTCTTTTGAACCGGTCAGCGCCGAGCCGACCGGCGCCCCCAACCCCTTGCTGAAACAGACGCTGACCGTATCGAAATGCCGGGCCCATTGCCGCGCCTCGATGCCCGTGGCCGCTGCGGCGTGCCACAGCCGGGCACCGTCGAGGTGCGTCCGCAGGCCGGCGGCGTGGGCCCAATCGCAGATCGCCTCGACCGTCTCGTACGGCTGGATCGTGCCGCCGCCCCGGTTGTGCGTATTCTCCAGGCAGACCAGCCGCGTGCGGACCAGATGCGTGTTGTCCGGGCGGATCAGTCCTTCAAGTTGTTCCAACTGCAACACGCCCAGGCGGCCCTCGACCGGTCGGGCGGCGATCCCGCTCAGTTGGGCGTAGCCGGCCTGCTCGTAGTTGAAGATGTGGCAACCCTCTTCGCAGATCATCTCGTCGCCCGGCTTGCAGTGAATCCGCACGCCGATCAAGTTCGACATCGTTCCGGAGGGCACGTAGACGGCCGCCTCCTTGCCGAGCACCTCAGCCACCCGCTCTTGCAGCCGAATGACCGTCGGGTCGTCGCCCAGCACGTCGTCGCCCACCTCGGCCCGGGCCATCGCCTCGCGCATCTCGGGGGTGGGCCGGGTCACGGTGTCGCTACGGAAATCGAGTTCTTTTTCGGGCACGAGCGGGTCCTTTACTAGTGAGACGGAATCAAGTCGAATGTGCATTATCGCCGCCGCCGCCACGCCTGGCAAGGTGGTCGCCCGACGGAGAGTTTGCGTTGCGGGCCCGTTTGCCGTATCATGTGGCCGTTCGTAGTGACCGCATTCATGCGGTTCGTCGGATCGCAGCCCGATGAATCGGGCCACTACAAACCATCGTGAGCAAGCCAGACGGGCACTCAACGCACAATCGCAAGGGAGAAGTCGCCATGTTCGCAACCAATCGCCGCGAGTTCATCAAACTGGCCGGGGCTGCCGCAACGTCGCTGGCCGGGACCGGCGCGGTTGCGTCGGCAGCAGGTCAACCGGCCGGCCACGGACTCTCCGACGACCACTTCGTGCCGGTCGACAAGAAGCTCGACCCGAAATGGCTTCGGGCGCTGACCGAAAAAGGCACACCGACCGTCTACCGCGGCAACGACCTGGACACGATTGGTATGCCCATCGGCGGCATCTGCACCGGCCAGGTCTACCTCACCGGCGACGGACGGTTGACCCACTGGGACATCTTCAACAAGCGGCACTTCAGCGGCTACGGGCGAGATAACTACGGCCTGGGCCGCAAACCCCTGTCGCCGCTGAAGCAGGGGTTCGCGATCCAGGTCACCGCCGACGGCAAGACGATCGCCCGCACGTTGGATCGAGAGGGTTTTCCCGGCGTGACGTTTTGTGGCGAGTATCCCATCGGCACAGTCGAATATCGCGACAAGGACGTGCCGGTAGCGGTGAAGCTGGAGGCCTTCTCGCCGTTTGTGCCGCTTAGCGCAGAAGACTCGGCCCTGCCGGCCACGCTGATGGTCTTTACGGTCAAGAACACATCGCAGCAGCGCGTGGAGATGACGTTGGCCGGCTGGCTGCAGAACGGCGTCTGCCTCGATAGTCAGGCCGAAATCAACGGTACCCACACCACCCGAACCGTCCGCAGCGAGGGGCTGACCACGCTGCTGTTAGGGGCGAAGCAGGCCAAGGACCCGCCCGCCGAGCGCCCGCCGATCTTACTGGCCGATTTCGAAGGTCAGGACTACGGTGATTGGAAGGTCGAGGGTGAGGCGTTCGGCAAGGGTCCGGCCCGTGGCACGCTCGACAATCAGCAGCCGGTCAGCGGCTTCCGTGGCAAGGGACTGGTCAACACCTACCTCGGCGGTGACGACAAGTTGACGGGCAAACTCACCTCGCCCGAATTCACCGTCGACCGCCGCTTTCTCAGCTTCTTGATCGGCGGAGGCACGGTGGCGGGCAAGACCTGCATCAATCTGGTGGTCGACAGCAAAGTTGTGCGTACGGCCACTGGTGATCAGACGGAGAAGCTCAAGCCGCACAACTGGAACGTGACCGAACTGAAAGGCAAGCAGGCCCGCATCGAGATCGTCGACAACGTCACCGGGCCCTGGGGGCATATCAACATCGACCAGATCGAACTTCGCGACGTGCCGCGAACCGGGGCGGGCGGCCCGATGCACACGCGGCCCGACTTCGGCACCATGGGCCTGTCCGTCTGCGGCTTCTTCGGCCGGACGCTCTGCTGGTCGATGCTGCCCGAGGGCCCGCTGCCGCAGGTGCTGTTTGGCGAGTCGGGCAAGACGCTGCCGCCCGACCAGGAGCAGGCCGGGCGTGAAGTCCGCGAGAAACCACTCGGCGAGACCGCTTGTGCGGCATTGGGCCAGCAGTTGGCACTGGAGCCCGGCCAGGAGGAGGAGGTCGCCTTCCTCGTCACCTGGCACTTCCCCAACCGCCCCGAGCAGGGCAACTACTACGCGAAACGATTCCGCAACGCGGCGTCAGTGGCCGGCTACGTGATGGAAAAATCACCGCAATTGGGCATCGACACGATGCTCTGGCACGACACCTGGTACGACTCGACGCTACCGCACTGGCTGCTCGACCGGCTCTTCTCGACCGCCTCGACGCTGGCCACGTGTACCTGCCATTGGTGGAGCAACGGCCGGTTTTGGGCCTGGGAGGGCGTTGGCTGTTGCCACGGCACCTGCACCCATGTGTGGAACTACGAGCACTCCATGGCACGCTTGTTTCCCTCGCTGGAACGCTCCGTCCGCGAGATGCAGGACTACAACCCTGAGGCCGGCTTCGTCGAAGAGACTGGCATGATTCGCTTCCGCGGCGAAGGCTGGGGGGCGTGGGCCGCCGACGGGCAGGCCGGCACCGTGCTGAAGGCCTACCGCGAGCATCAAATGTCGGCCGACGGTGAGTTCCTCCGGCGCAACTGGCCGCGAATCCGTAAGTCGCTGCAGTTTCTCATCAACGAAGACAAGGGCGGCGGCACTGCGGTCGACGGTGTAATCGAAGGCAGCCAGCACAACACCTACGACATCAACTTCTTCGGCGCCAACACGATGATCGGCTCGTTGTACTTGGCCGCCTTGCGGGCGGGTGAGGAAATGGCAGTCGAACTCGGCGACAAGCAGTTCGCCGCCACCTGCCGAGAACTGGCCGCCGCTGGAAGCAAGGCTACCGTCGACCGGCTCTTCAACGACCGGTACTTCATCCAGGATGTCGATCTCGAAAAGCACCCCAAGGCCCAGTACGGCCTGGGCTGCCTGGCCGATCAACTCTTCGGCCAAGGCTGGGCCCATCAGGTGGGGCTCGGATACGTCTACCCGGAAGAGACGGTCCGCACCACGCTCGAATCGATCTGGCAGTACAACTGGGCCCCGGATATCGGCCCGCAAAACGCGGCACACAAGCCCGAGCGATGGTTCGCAAGCCCCGGCGAGGCCGGCCTGTTCACCTGCACCTGGCCGTTGACAAAGCACCTGCCCGACGGCGTGCGGTATAAGAATGAGATCTGGACCGGCATCGAGTATCAGGTGGCCGGGCACATGGCGTTCGAGGGGATGGTGACCGAGGCCTTGGCGATCTGCCGCGGTATCCACGATCGCTATCATCCGTCGAAGCACAATCCCTGGAACGAAATCGAGTGCGGCGACCATTACGCCCGGGGTATGGCCAGTCATGGCGTGTTTCTGGGGCTATGCGGCTTTGAATACCACGGTCCCAAGGCCCACCTGGGCTTCGCCCCGCGGATCACACCCGAGGCCTTCCGCGCGGCCTTCACGGCAGCGGAAGGTTGGGGTACATTGTCGCAAGAACGCAAGGCCCGTGTGCAGACCAACCACATCGAGGTCAAGTGGGGTAAGCTGCGGCTGAAGACGCTCGCATTGGAGTTACCCGAGGGCGCGAGGGTCGGCGAGGTCAACGTGACGATACCCGGCAGCGAAGCAAAGGTCGCAGTGCAGCAAGATGAACGCCGCGTTACCGTGACGATGCCCATGCCAACGATTATCAAGCAAGGACAAACCCTGGAAGTAACGTTGAACTTCATTTAGCCCCGGGTGAATACACCCGGGGAAATGACGAAGCTCGAATGACGAATGACGAACAACATATTTAACCCATCGCGACCCCGGGTGTGTTCACCCGGGGCTAAGTACCCGAAAGGAACCGTCCCATGTCGCGAACTGCTCTGCTTCTATCCCTGATCGTTGTTGTCTCGCTTTGCTGGTGCAACCAACCGGCGACCGCTCAGCAAACGTTGACCTACGCCGATCTGGTCCATCGCATGATCGACTTGGAATACCTCGCCACGCTGCCGGCCAAGGGCGAGACGTGCAAACAATGGTCGAGCTACGACCGGGCCAGCAAGTTCAACGCCGACACCGGCAAGTACGTCGGCTGGGCCGCCAATGGCGACGGCGGGCAGTTCATCCGCACCGAGGGCGAGCAGGTCGTAATGGCCGAGATGGAAGGCCCGGGCTGCATCTTTCGCATCTGGTCGGCGATGGCAAAGCAGGGACACGTCAAGATCTACCTCGACGGGCAGGAAGAACCGACCGTCGACATGCCGTTTATCGACTACTTCACCGGCACCAACGCTCCGCTGAACTTCCCGGCCATGTCCTACGAAATGAAGCAGCAGGGCTCCCGCGGCGAAAACCTCTACCTGCCGATCCCCTACCAGAAGTCGTGCAAAATCGTGGCCGACAAGGGCTGGGGGGCCTACTACCAGTTCAACTACGTCACGTTTGCGAAGGGAACCAAGGTGCCCACGTTCCAGGCCGAGCTGTCGGCCGAAGACGCCGCGGCGCTGAGGAAACTCGACAACTACCTCAAGACCGGGCTGGGAACCGATCCGGCCGGCCGGCGGTCGGGCGAGGAAGCCATTGCCCAGGAGGTCAGCATCGGCGCCGGCGAGCATCTGTTTCTCGATATCGACGGCCCCCGGGCGATTACCGCGATCAAGGGCAACATGAAGTTCGCCGACCGCGACGACGAAATGGCCGCCCTGCGCGAACTCGTCTTGCGGATCACCTTCGACGGCGCCAAGGAGCCGGCCGTCTGGTGTCCGCTGGGCGATTTCTTCGGCACGGCCCCGGGGAAGAACCTCTACCGCACGCTGCTGACCGGCATGACCGACAAAGGGGCGTACGCCTACTGGTACATGCCGTTCGCCCGCAACGCCAAAGTGGAATTGATCAACGAGGGCAACGTCGCCCGGGCGCTCGATTTGGAGATCACGCATGCCCCGCTGTCGCGTCCGTTCGAGGGCCTGGGCCACTTCCACTGCAAGTGGCACCGCGACGTCTGGCCGCTCTCGGCCGACCGCTTCCCCGACTGGACCATGCTGTTGACCGAAGGCCGCGGCCGGTTCTGCGGCGTGATGCTACACGTCTGGAACCCCCGTGGCGGCTGGTGGGGCGAAGGCGACGAGAAGTTTTTCATCGACGGTGAAAAGTTCCC
>JABMRB010000512.1 GCA_013202865.1 Candidatus Nealsoniibacteriota bacterium
AGATGGAGACCGTGGGGGGGTCGGAAGGAGGGACTATCATCATCACCTCGCCCCCGCCGCCGAGCAACGGATCGGCGATCAGATCCTCCACCAGCCCTTCCGCCGTAGCACCGGTCGGGTCTTCCACCGGTCCGATCAGCGCGGCGGTCAGTGCCTCCGGCGTCGCGGTGATCTTGCCTTTGCCCAACCCCCGGTTGAGTGTGGCGTTGCCCGATCTCGACAACACTACGGAGAACTCCTTGCTGTTGTCCTCCTTGATCGCGGCGTCGTGCTCGGTGGGAATCCGTACTTGCACAAGGGTCTGGCCCGGCTCGAACGTGATCGTCTCCTGCTTGCGCTCGAAATTCTCCCCGCTTTGGGCCGTCCCGTCCAGCGTGGCGAGGTCGACGGTCACCGTCTCGGTGTACGGATTCGAGAGACTGACGACGAACGTGGCATCTCTTCCTGCCGCGACCGTCGCGTCGCCAACGTCGATCAGCGGCACGGAATCGTTGTCGACGATCATGCCCGAGACGAGACCGGCGTCGATGCTCGCGCCCTTGGCGTCGGACAACAGCACGTAGAAATGCTCGGCACCCTCCGGCTGCGCGTCGGCTACCGTGGCGACGGTGATCTGCTGGACGGTCTGGCCGGGCTCGAAGGTGAGCGTCCCGCGGCCCGGCTCGTAGTCCAACAGAGTAGGTGTATTCGCGGCCGTGGCGTTGCCGGTCTGGTAGCGGACGGTCACCGGCTCGTCGCTCGGCTCCGAAAGCGTGACGGTGAAGACGACGTCGCCCCCTTCGATCGTCGACGCGTTGCCGATGCTCAATACAAGGGCTCCGTCGACGATCTCGGCGCCGGCCGGGGCCACGATCGTATCGTCGCCCGGCCCGCCGGAGACCAGGATCTCGCCCGTGTCGGCGGCAAGAATCACCTCGTTCGGTGCAGCGGTAGAAACGTCCTCGCGCTGCGTAACGCTCAGCGTGTCGACGCCGTCGCCCCCGAAGATCCGAACCGGCGTGACGGCCGAATCGAACAGGGTCATCGAGACCTCGTCGTCGCCCTGGTGCGAATACACGTGGACGGCGCTGTAGTCTAAAAACACGTCGCGCCATTGCGGGCCGGGCCCTTGTAGAACCTCCAACTCCTTGCCGCCGTAATCGATCAGGTTGAAGTAATCGTCGGCTGTCGATCCGTGGACATGGACCGTGCCGTCGGCCGACTGGAACACGCCGGTGAATACGCGCCGATCAATCGCCTGGTCGACGGGGAGACTGGGGCCGATGAGGATGGGCTCGATGACGCTCAGGTCGACGGCACCCGCGTCGATCTCTGCGACCAGGAAGTGGTCTTCGCGTACGTCGACGAAGTCGGCGGCCAGACGGATCTCATGCGGTCCGAGCAGCAGGTCGTCTGCCTGGTCCACCGGATACGTGGCCAACAAGGCATCGAGCGATTCGGCGTCGGCCGCGCGATAGACGTTTAGGTCCATCGCCGGCGTGTCTTGGCTGGTCACGTCGTAGCAGACCACCAGATCCCGAGCGTCGCCACGGAACGCGGTCAGGGCCGGGTTGTCTATGGAGAGGAGCTGCCGCACTTCGAGAGGCTCCATCCGCAGGCCGCGGCCCTTGGGATGATTTCGGTCGTGGGGCTTCTTGCCACCACGTGCCAGTCGCCCAAGCATCCGCGTCCAGAGTGGTCGGAACATGTGCCGTCTCCCAGATAGCTAAGTCCCTCAGTCGGCGCAGACTCTAAGCCGCCGACGGTGGAACAGTCCAAATCGGCCAAACAGAGCAAGCTGTGAGGAGACCCAGTGGCAGAGCGCGCTCACTGCAACAGGAGCAGCCCTACCAGAACCGGCGAGAATACCGCGAGGCTTTGTTCCTCCCTGGCTGCTCGTACCCTTGGTGAAACGCGGAACCGGCTCGCGATGGAGCCAGGATTCGGTGTGATTATACAAAATGCAGAACGGCCGTCAAGCATTTGTGCTGCACAAATCCGCTCGTGTGAATAATGACAGCTTTAGCTTTCAGACTTATGAGGGAGTGCGATACCCATGTACAGAGTCATATAGTGGCCATCAACTCCCCCGCTGGCGACGCTGGCCGGTTTTGGGCTCGGAATCGGCGGCTATCGTGGCCGGTTTTGAATTGGCCTGGCGGACGTGTCGGGCCACGGTCTCGCGATGCACGTTTAACGCCAGGGCGATCCGCCGGTAGGACCAGCCAATTTCTCTAAGTGTCATAATCGCATGGACTTGTGCGTCATGCAGACAACGTGTCATGATGGACCTCCTCCAATCATTCAATTGAGAAACGGCCTTCATTCAGGACCTGTTCCGCGCCGAGAACCCCGCGTTTCGCGACGTTCCGTGGGTCGAGATCTCGGGCGTCTCGCAGCAGCAGGTCGCCGAGATCCTGAAGAACTCGGCGATCTACCTGTCGCTGTGCCGTTTCGAATCGGTCGGGCTGACGGCGCTTGAGGCGCTCGCCTGCGGATGCGTCACCGCCGGGTTCACCGGCTTTGGCGCACGAGAATACACGACAGCGAAGAACGGCTTCTGGGCCGTCGAAGACGATTGCCTCGATTGTGCCACGCAGCTTGCCCGGGCCGCCCAACTCGTGACCGACGGTGGCTCCCAGCACCGCGAAATGCTGGAAGCGGCCTCCATCTCGGCGCAATACTACAGCCGCGAGCGGTTCACCGATCGGATCGTCGCGTTTTGGAAGGGATTGCTCGAAGGCCCGGGGTGGCTGGCTTGAACCCGTGGTGGCTGGGGCAAAGCGAA
>JABMRB010000513.1 GCA_013202865.1 Candidatus Nealsoniibacteriota bacterium
GATCCCCCGCCCGTGGCCCTGGTTCCCATAGAGGTAAACAATCCCGCCGGGGAACAGGTCGTACTGGTCGAGGTTGGCGGTTAGCAATAGGTCGAAATTGCCCTTGTATCGAGTGGCATTTCGGGTGCTGATACCGCCACGCATGTTGGTGAAGACCTCGCCGATGTAGATGTATTCCGCTTGCAGCCCGCCTTGCCCGTGCAGGAACGGTCCGAACAGACAATCGTGTTCCCACGGTTCGCCGCGTTGGGACCGATCGAGCAATTGCTGCTCGCGGGGAATCATCGGCTGAGCACCGGCCGGTCCGGGTCGAAACCACAGCGTCGAAACCAGACATGCGACGAGGACCGGAAATGCGAGGCGTCGGCAAAACATCTTCTTCTCCTGCACTTCTACGGGAAGTTATTGATTCCCGCATAGCTAATGAGCGGCTCAAGGCCCCTTCTCCGGAGAAACCGGGCTGCGCCCTCGCGCATTGACTATGCGAGCCTTAATAGAATCGCGATATTTCAGATATCGGCAGACGCGGGAGAGGGCAATAGACGGATATTACGGCTTGCAGATACCGTAACACTGGCTGTTCCAGATGTAGGGATTGCGCAAAGACTCTCCGTCGCGACGAAGACCGGTCAATGATGCCCCTTGCCACTCGGCTCGGCGCTGGCCATCACCAGTTCGCCCTTGTAGATGCCCTTGAGGCCTCTGAGCTGCGAAGCGATCTGTTGCAGCTTGCCGGCCGGGCCGCGCAGGACGATGACTTCCAGGCAGAGGTCGTGGCTGAGGTGGGCGTGCAGCGTGGAGACGACCAGATTGGTGTTGTCGTGCTGCAATTTCGTTAGCCGGTCGCCGAGTTGGGTGTGGTGATGATCGTAGACCAGCGTGAGCGTGCCGGCGGCGTCGGCCGATTCCGACTGCCAGGCGTGCGTGGTCAGTGTATCGCGGATCAACTGGCGAACCGCCTCGCTACGGGTGACGAACTGGTGCTCGCCGCAATAGCGATCGAACTGTTCGAGCAGATCGTCTTCCAACGAAACCGAAAAACGCACGATTTCCGACATGGTTGCGTGTCCTTTTGGCGAGTTCCCACTATTGAAGAAACCGGCAGTGTTTCTTTATAGCGACTTGTGCGGTGCCGGACAATGTGGGCGCCGACACAAACGGCGGCCGTAGGATATGCTTCAGCATATCTAATCGCTTCGGTAAGCGCGGCGTAGAATGCTCAGGGAACTTTGGATGCTGTTGTCTTCCGGATACTTATTCAGCACATTCTTGAGGAACGCGATCATTTCGTCAATAGTGTCCGAGCCCTTGCGCTCAGCCCGGATTTCCGCGTAGTCCTGTGGATTGTACGCGCTTAGCGAGTAGCCGCGAAGCGCCCGGCAGTAGTCGTCCGCCGCCTTTCGCAGATCGCCGATCTTCTCGTATGCTCTCCCCCGAAACGCGTAAAGGTAAGCGTTTTCCGGGTGAAGCGCAATGGCGCGCGTGTAATCGGCTATGGCCCGCTGGAGGTCTCCTTTCTTCTCGTAGAGCCTGCCGCGACACTGGTAACCATAGCGAGTCTCTCGCCACGCAAGCGATTCATCGCACAAAGCCAATGCTTCGTCGATCTTGCCTGCTTTCTCAAGTTCCCTGACGCGCTGGAGTGCGCCAATGAGATCGGGACGCACCGCGTGCGAGACACCAACGCGATAGGCGACAACGCACAACACGGCGCAGCAAATGCAGACGGCAACAATCGCCGGAGCACTCGCAAGCGTTCGACGTGATGGAGGAGTCGGCTCGGGACGAGCGGGTTGCGTGTCGTTCATCACAGATTCCTTGAGAGTGTTTCAGTAGGCTCCACTACCAAAAGGGGATTGGTCCACCAATTCCTCGATCCTCCACAGCTAATCCTCCTCCTGAGCCCGACGCAGTATCCGCAACGAATCCGCGATCTCTTTGTCTTCCGGATACGTTTCCAGCGCGCGCTCAAAGAAGGCGATCATCTCGTCCAGTGTATCCGGGCCCCTGCGATTAGCGCGGATTCTTGCACACGTGTGGGGGCCAGAGGTGTTTCCCGGGTTCGTAAGAATCGCTCGACAATAATCCTTTGTGGCGCTCCGCAGGTCGCCAGCCTGCTCGTGTGCCGTCGCACGATGGGCGTACCAGGATGCAAAGTCCAGATCGAGTTCTATTGCGAAATTATAGTCCATAATCGCTCGTTGAACGTCTCCCTTCTTCTGGTACAAGCCCGCACGAATGTCATAGGCGACGGGATCATCGTCCCAAGAAAGGGCCCGGTTGCACCAATCGATTGCTTCATCGATCCTCCCCTCTTCCTCCAACTCCATCGCTCGGCTAATCGCACGAAAACAGTTGGGATGGAGCGCACGGCTACGACCGAGCCAATACGCGGCAGCGCATGCGACTGCGCAGCAAATCACGACTAGCACGATTCGCGCCGTACTGCCGACCCTTCGACATGGCGGCCGATGTGACTCGACGGGCTCTTGCACTACGTTTCCTCGCCTTCGATCCCGGGACACCTTCGACCTCCAGTTCGGAAACGTGAACGAAGAGTGACATCCTGAAGCATCACCTACTGGCCGCGTCTTCGTCGCCATTTCCAGATCTTCCACACGACCACCAGCGGGACGGCGAAGACGAGGAACCAGGGCAATGCGGCGACGAAACCAATCGAGAAATTCTGGGCCCCGCCCCAAAGGCGGCTTAGCGAGTTGCCCACGGCGCGTCGCATCCGGGTGAGGTAGCCGGCGGCCTCTTCCGGTTCGTAGTCCTTGATTTCGTCGATCGTGAGATTCACCGTGGTCAGAGCCGTCAGTTTCTTGAGCACGCGCATCCGGCCTTCCATTTGCTCGATCTCCCCTTGGACCCGCTCGATCTGAGTCTCGACGGCGAGGATCTCCTCCAACTTGCCGGTCGACTCTTCCAGATGTTTTTGGAGCCGCTCCCTGGTCTGCTTCTTGCCGGTGAGGCGTCCCTGGAGGTCGTAGTATTCCTCGGTAACGTCCTGGGCCTCGGACCCGATAGAGCGCAGTTCGCCCAGTGTCTTGACCTCCGCGAGAAACTCATCGGCACGATCGTCGGGCACGCGGATCGTCCATCGCCCACTACGAGGGCGGCCGGGCGAACCGGAGATATTCGAACTGGCCAGATACCCCTGGAACTGGTCGACGAGTTTCTCGACCTTCTCGGGCACGTCGTCGAACTCTTCGACCACCAGATCCACGTCGCTGGTGTAGATGATCTTCCGCTCGATCGCTTCGGAATTGGGCAACGCGGAGCCGTCGGCTGTCGCGTTGACCGCCGAGTCCGCCCCGGCCGACGTCTCGTAGTCGGCCTTGTCACCCGATTGATATGCCCCGCAACCGACCGCCAACAACACGAACAGGGGAAGAAATCGCATGATGCACCTGGGACCTTTCTGGATGGGGAGCCGGCCTTCGCTAGGTATGATCCCCGAGCGCGGCGGATTATTCCCGAGAAACGGGGGATTTGCAAGCCCACGCCGGGCAAGCCCGGCGGTTCAGGCTCTGTTCGTAGTACCGCCTTCAGGCGGAAAACGCCTTGCCGGGGCCAGGCCGAGATGCCACGTATTCCGGCTGAAGCCGGTACTACGAACGACGGATTGCAAATCCGTCCTACCTCAAGGGAAGAACTACGCTGCCGGAATCGGGCCTTGCGACTCGATCTGCAATACCACGGTGCGAGGCTGTCCGTCGCGCTCGACGACCAATTCGACCGGGCCGGAGAGCGTCTTGACCGTCTCGGCGAACTGCCGCCCGTCGGCAAAAGTGCGGCCGGCGAGCCGGTAGATGCGGTCGCCGGGCTTCAAGGCGGCGCGCCCGGCCGGCGAACCGGGAACCACGTGCGTCAGGATCAGCATGCCCGGCTCGGCCTCGTCGGAGCGCCACGCGACGCCCAACGGCAACGGCTTGCCGGCAAGGCGGATTGTGAGTTCTTCGGACTGCTCGCTATCGTTGCGCCCCACGGTGATCGTGGCGGGACTCTCGGCCCCCATCACGGCGGCGCGAAGGTCCTCGCCGTTGCGGATATCCCGGCCGGCGAGCCGCACGATCCGGTCACCCGGCCGGATACCCGCCGCAGCGGCCGGCATGCCCGCGGTCACTCGAACGAGCCGCAATCCGTCCCGTTTGACCGCCTCGTCGGTCGCCTCGTCGGCCTTCCAGCTCACGCCCAGCCGTTCGGGCAGGCGCGTGGTTATGGCCGCGATGCTCTTGCGTTGGGATTCGGTTTCCGTGCGTGCCGCCTTGCGGAACCGGGGCACTTCCGGCTCGTTGCCCAGATCGTAGACAACGCCGAACAGCAGCCTCGCGATCCGATTCACGCCGGCGTAGTTCAACAGCTTGGCGTCGTCGCCCGGTGTGTGATAGGTGGACGTCAGCCCGGTATGAAACATGATTGCCGGCACGCTGCGCTGGAAAAACGGATAGTGATCGGCGTTGTGTTTCACCGTCCAGGGAAAGTCGAGCCGCAGTTCGAGCCCATCGTTGTTGCGGCAGACCACCCGCCGCCAGCCGTACCCACTGCGCGAAGCGAACACGGTCAACCGCTGCTGGCGCAACGATCCGACCATGTCGAGGTTGATGACCGCGACGACGTTTTTCAGCGGGACCGTCGGATGGGCGGCCCAGTGCTTCGACCCGAGCATGCCCTTCTCTTCGGCGTCCCAGAAGGCGAACAGGATCGACCGCCGCGGCGGCTCGGCGAGCATCGTCAACGCCTCGGCAACCTCCAGCACGGCAGACGTCCCGCTGGCGTTATCGTCGGCCCCGTTATGGATACGGCCGACGGTGCCGCGGCTGCTGCGGCGGGTGCCGTAGCCGACGTGGTCGTAATGGGCACCGATAAGGATGACTTGCCGGCTCAATTTCGGATCGCTGCCGCGGACCATCGCGAGCACGTTTCGATAGCCGGGTGCGAAGCCCTGAAAGAACCCGCCGTCGACGCCGCCGCCTTGCAGTGCGAGTTCTTCGAGTCTTGCCGCGAGGTAGTCGCCGGCCGCGGTGCCGCCGGGCTTACCCGCCTCGCGGCCCTGCAACTTGTCGTCGGCAAGGTGTTCGACGTACTGTTCGAGTTGCTCGGCGTTGATCGATTCCAGTGCGGCAAGATACGAAGCACTCTGATGTGCCGCCCGCGCCACCGCCGGCATTGCCATAGCGAACCACAACGCCAGTGACGCAGCCAAGGCAAGTCGAAGGCGGCAATGTGGCGGAGAAGATGGCATTGCGAGGGACACACAGGTTGAACGGGGCGGGAGTCTCTACTGAATATCGAATATCGAACAAGGAACGTTGAACTATGAAGGGAAACCGGCGTCAACAGTCCCCAAATCCCAAATCTCTATCCGCCTTCGGCCGCTTCCGACTCGGATGGCTCGGCCTTGTCGGTCGGCGGACGTTTGGTTCGCTCGGCCGTGCCGGGTACGATCATCGGGCTAGGTGAACTGGCCTCGATGACCTCGCGCAACTGGTCCGTGTCGATCGTTTCCTGCTCGATCAGCCGCTCGGCCAGGGCCACCAGGGCGTCGTGACGGGCGCCCAGGATGTCGCGGACGTTGCCCAGAGCCCGTTCGATGATGTGCTGAATCTCCTCGTCGATTTCCCGGGCGGTCTGCTCGCTGTGGGTTCGCTCGCGGGGAAATCCGTCGCCGCCGCCCAGGAATGGGTCGCGGCCGCCCTCGCGATAGGTCACTCGGCCCATGCGGCTCATGCCGAAGTCCATCACCATGCTTCGGGCGATTGCCGTTGCCCGTTGCAGGTCGTTCTGGGCACCGGTCGAGACGTCGTCGAAGATCATTTCCTCGGCCATGGTGCCGGCCAGCAGGACCTGGATGCGGCTATCCAACTCGCCGTGGGTAAGCAGGTAGCGGTCGCCCTCGGGCCGTTGCATCGTGTATCCCAACGCCGCCAGCCCGCGGGGGATGATCGACACCTTGTGGACCGGGTCGGTGTTCGGCAGGCTGTAGGCCACCAGGGCGTGGGCGCTTTCGTGGTAGGCCACCCGCTGCTTCTCGTCCTCGTGGATAATCCGCTGCCGCTTCTCCAGCCCGGCGGTGACCCGCTCGACCCCTTCGTTGAACTCGAGCATGGTGACGGCCGACTTGTTCTTCCGCGCGGCCAACAGGGCGGCCTCGTTGACCAGATTGGCCAGGTCGGCACCGACGAACCCGGACGTAATCGCAGCCACCTTCTTCAGATCGACCGAATCGTCGAGCTTGACTTTGGCCGCGTGAACCTTGAGGATGTCCTCACGGCCGCGGATGTCGGGCCGGTCGACCAGCACCTGACGGTCGAACCGCCCGGGCCGCATCAGGGCCGGGTCGAGTGTTTCCGGCCGGTTGGTGGCCGCCATCACGATCACGCCGCTGTTGCTGGCGAAGCCGTCCATTTCGACCAGCAGGGCGTTGAGCGTCTGCTCGCGTTCGTCGTGTCCGCCGACGACGCTGCTGCC
>JABMRB010000514.1 GCA_013202865.1 Candidatus Nealsoniibacteriota bacterium
GCGCTAGTGTTGCCGAAGACGTTGAGCCCGAATACATCGCAGTTTCTTCCGACTCGTTGACGGCGTGGGTCGCGCTGCAGGAGAACAACGCGCTGGCGATTCTGGATCTCACAAGCGGCGAGTTTACGTCGATCGAGGCGCTCGGATTCAAAGACCACTTGCTTCCGGGCAACGAGCTCGACGCAAGTAACAAGGACGACGCGGTCAACATTGCCAATTGGCCGGTCAAGGGAATGTATCAGCCGGACGGCATCGCTGTATACGAGGCGGACGGTGAAACCTACGTCGTCACCGCCAATGAGGGCGACGCACGCGACTACGACGGTTTCAGTGAGGAAGCCCGCGTGAAGGACCTGCTGCTGGGCGGGCCGATCTTTGCCCAGTTTGGGAGAAAAGACCTCCAAGCAAACGAAAACTTGGGGCGTTTGAAAGTTACTACCGCGGCCCCCTCCGACCAGCGAGGCAATAACGGCTGCTACCACGAACTCTACTCGTACGGTACCCGGTCCTTTTCGATCTTCACGGCCGGCGGCGAGCTAGTCTTCGATAGCGGAAGTGATTTCGAGACGATCATGGCCGATCCGGATCGGGGAGGCACCGCGGGTTTCTTCAACTCCTCAAACGAAGAGAGTGAGTTCGATGCCCGCAGTGATGACAAGGGCCCCGAGCCTGAGGCCGTGGTGCTAGGCGAGATCGACGGGCAGACGATCGCGTTTGTCGGCCTGGAGCGGCAAGGCGGGGTCATGATCTACGACATCACCGACCCCACGGCCCCGGTCTTCCAGAGTTACGTCAACAACCGTAACTTCGACGCCGACCCCGAAACGGCCGAAGCACTCGACCTGGGGCCCGAAGGCCTGAAGTTCATCCCGGCCGGCAAGAGCCCCTCGGGAAACCCGCTGTTGGTTACGGCCAACGAGATCAGCGGCACGACCACGATCTTCGAGATCACCGTGGACGACGATTTGGTCGGTGGTGAGAACGCATCGGCCAACGATGCGGCCATCGCGGCGATCGGTGCGATGGACGTGCTGGACGCCAAGGCTAACGCGAAGAAGTCGGGTAACTCGGCGGCCGACAAGACGGCCCAGTTGATCGCCAGCCTCAATTAGGGTGCCACGGCGTAGTGATGAGAAGAGGCATGTGAAGCACAGTGCCGTCATGCACGTCGCGACGGCGTGCATGGCGGCTGTGTGCATCGGGCATCCGTTGGCTCAAGAAAGGCTCGCGGCCGACGACCCCCGGGGAGGGCCCGCAGGGTCGTCGGCTCGCTTACCGAAAAGAGGAGCAGGGGTCGCCGGCGCCAGCTCGTGCCGCAGCCGAAACCGTAGCCGCGAGCCGGTGGGAAAGGTAGGCGCCGGCTGGGGGACTCTTCACCTCATATTCTTCTCCGTAGCGGCCCCGCTGACAATTCGCCTTGGTCTTCTTGGTTTCCGCACAGTGAATGAGTTGCTCAAGGCCCATTTTCCGGAGAAACCGGGCTGCGCCCTTGCGCATTGGCCATGCATGCCTCAATCACCGGCGGTTGAAGATCCTCCTGCGAAACTAATGCCTTTTCATGTTGTGGTTGGAAGCTTGGCTTCGTTTGAGTGGCCTTTCGTTTGTGGGTCATGGTGCTGATTCTCGCCGGCCCAACCGGCCGGCCTTTCCTTCTGCACCCATGGATACCCCAACTCCGGGTCGATCCTGCGCGGGAATTCGGAAGAATCTGCAGAATCGGCCGTGCCGCCGGGGAATGCAGTCCTGACGGGGGGCGGGTCGGCCGTTCGTAGTACCGCCTTCAGGCGGAAGACGCCTTGCCATGGTACGCCGAGATGCCCCATATTCCGGCTGAAGCCGGTACTACTAACGACAAGTCATCACGGAGCCCCGACCAGCCGGTAGGCGAACGTGCCCGGCTCGCATTGCACGACGATTTCGGCACCGGGTGCGACAGGCGTTCGCTGGGATACCTTGCCCGTGTCGTCGATTGCCTCGATGTGCGTCGGTTGCGGCAGTTTCCACGGAAGATCGGCCACCTTGAGGCGAACGGTGAGTTTCGACCCGGGCCGGCTCGGCAGCGGCGTGATGCGAATTGCTTTGCCGTCGAGCGTCAGACGGCAGCCGCCGGCGGTAACGACCGGGCCGAAGTCGACCGGTTTGCTCTGGGCGTTCTGGCGAGCCAGCCAAGGGTCGGGCGGTGCCTTGTGCGGCGTCCATGCCACGCCCGACGCGTTGCCGGCGACGCCTTCGATACGGATGTTGCCCAGCCGGATCCGCCGCGTGCCGTCGTCCGGCCCGATCAACAGCAACCGCTCGCCGCTGCCGGGCCGATAGAAACCGTAGCACAGAGCAAACGAATCGCCCGGCGAGGTCCCCTCGGGCAAAGTACCGACGGCCGTCGTGGCGATCTTGCCGGTCTTGCCCGAGAGCAGCGGTGCCGGTGGCTGGTGTGCCTGGAAGACGATCTCACCCTCCTCGTCGACTAGATGCAGGAACGGTCGATATCCGTCGGGTACGGGTACGTCGAGTTGCCAGGCGAGCGACAACTGTAGCTGCCCTTCGGCGACACGGGCCTTATCGAGCGACGCCCGGATCGCAACGCACACGTCGGCAACCCGGCGGCCACAGACGTAGAGTTGCTGCGGCGATTGCGACCGCTCGACGATGATCCCGTCGCGACGGCTGATGGATGCTTCCACCGGGCCTTGCGGCGTGCGGACCCGGGCGAGGAAACCGTATTGCGGCAAGACCTCGCCGGCCACCTCCCAGTCGGTCTCACCGCGGTTGACCCAGACGTCGCCGCCGCCGGACCAGGTGACGTGCTGGCGGTGCAGATCGTCGCCGTCGAACTGGACGCGATCGATTCGCCGCAGAGCCAATGCTCGCATTAGGTCGTGCAACAACCAGTATTTTCGGACCACGTCGCGTCCGAAGGGCCGCGGCACCATGGCGGGATGGCCGGTGAGCACCTCGGTGGCGATGTAGTCGTCGCTGTAGATGCCGTGCAGGCGGGGGTCGAGGCCGCCTTCGTAGCGTCCCTGATAGCCGGCCCCGTGGAGGATGAACCGATCGTGATGGGCGGCGTCGAACCAAGGGATCCGTTCGGCGTCGGCGCATGGCACGTTCCACACACACCAACTGTGCGGACTGCCGTGTACCGGATTGCCCGCTCGCAGGTGATTTGTCTGGGCCCCGTCGAGCTGGCCGATCAACTGGTCGTGGCCGCTCTCGGAGATTTGCGGGGCGTTGTTACCTTGCAGGTTGCGGATCCAGGCGAAGTGCTGTCCCCAGGTATTGCGGGTGGTGACGCGATCGGCGAACGTTCCATCGGCCGTCCAATAGTCGTAGGGGCAGATGCTGGACCAGACGTCGATAAAATAGGCGTCGGGCGCCAGGCCGTTGTGGATTAGCCAGAGGTTGCGTCGCAGCAGCGGCGTGATCTGATCGGCCCGGTAGCGATACGACTGAGCCTTGCGGCCCTCGTTGATCCAGGCCTTGACCGGCGTGCCGTCTTGCTTGAAGGCGATCCGTTTCTCGTAGGAGAACCCTTCCGCGTCGGGATAGAAGTCGATGTAGTTGTCGTGCAGGGCGAACAGCACGCCGGCCCGTTTGCAGGTATCGATCACGCGGCGGAGTTCGTCGTGGGAGCCGAATTGCGGGTTGGCCGGGTAAATGTCGGGCAGCCGGTAGTCGTATCCCCATCGCTGCCAGTTGTGCCAGATAACCGCCGCGTCGGTCAGCCCGTAGCGAAACGCTTGTTGGAGCGACTCGTGGCTGGTGTCGTAGCGTCCACCCCAGAGATCGAAGACAAACCGCCCGGCCAGCTTCTCGACGCCGCCGGAGGCGTGCAGACCGTTGGTCTCGCGGAAGAGTTTGACGCCGTCGAAAACGTTCGCGCAAGGGATAAACGTTAGCGTGCAGTCGTGGGGTGCGTGCAGCGAATAGTGCTGCCGCGACGGCTGCACCTCGAGGTGGTCGGGCGGGACGTCGACGGCCTGCACCAGCGAGACGCCGCCCACGAAGTCGAATCCGACAAACGACGTGGCCAGCCGATGCCCGTCGAAGGGGAGACGGAACGCCTTGGGTTCGCGGATGACGTTGCCGTGGCCGGCGTAAACCTGGCCGACCGCTGCGCTCCACGAGCCGGCGGCGGTGCCCTGCAGGTAGACGGCGGACCAAGGTCGCGGCGACGGTGCGTTTGCCAAGCGGAAGCTCGCCCGCAACACACGGTCCTCGATCGCGAGCCGGCCAATCAGCTCCAGCGCACCGGTGGGTCCCTCGAAACGATGCCGGACCTGGTAGAACCCTTTGCCGGATTCCTCTACGATGTCTTTCAACAAGATCGGCGAGCGGGCGTCGTCGATCCGCCCGCCCATGGCGCGTACTTCAAATCCCCGAAAGTAGAGCCGCTTATCCCCCCGTCGAAACCCAACCACCGCATCGAGTAATCCCCGCCGCCCCGGCCAAACCCGCACCTCATACCCCGCCCCCTCGCGTTTAGCGGTCGCCGGTACGGCCCCCGGTTTAGCCGTCGCCGGTACGGCGATGTCCCCCGGTTTATCCGTTCCCGGCACGGCGACGCCAACCGCCCCCAAC
>JABMRB010000515.1 GCA_013202865.1 Candidatus Nealsoniibacteriota bacterium
GTTTCGATACCAGGCCTCGGACGGGCGGCTGGCTTGAATCTGCAATGCGATGATCCCGGCGGTTGCTATGCCCGGCTCCTGCTCGGTGTAGTCGACCGTCTGTACGCCGTTGACCCATAGTTGGATACGCTTTCCTTCGCAGAGGATGCGGTAGTCGTTCCAGTCGTCGGGGCGGATGGTTGGCTTGGGGTCGGCGGTGGCGAGCATTCGATTGCGGCGGGCTTCGTCGTAGAGGCAGCCCCAGTAGCCTGCGCCCAGGTCGGCCTGGTAGCCGGCGGCGATGCCGTCTTCGGCGTTGCGTTTGGAGCGGACGTTGACGCCGCCGTTGGGGTTGTTGCCCAATAGCTTGAACTGCAAGCGGAGCTCGAAGTCGCCGTACGGCTGCTTCGTGCAGGCGAAATCGTTGCCCTGGCCGATCGCTTTCTCCAGATTGCCGCCGACGATCGCGCCCTGCTCCACGCGAAACACGCCCGGGCTGCACTGCCAGGCGTCGAGGTTCGTGCCGTCGAACAGGGGCTTGAACTGGGCCTCCTCGCGATGCTGCCGGGCGAACTCCCGCGCTACGGCGAGTTGCCGCTTGGCCTCGGCCGTCAGCGCCGCGTCGGTCGTCAGATCGATCACCCGTAGCAGGGCCTTTTCCGTCGGCTCGGGCGCTTTCATGGCGACGACGCCGGCCATCGAGACGATCGTCGAGCAGGCCTGCTTGCGGAGTGCCTTATCGTCGAGCAAGGAGACGGCCAACGTCAGCCCCTCGGGCGTCGGATACCGCTTGAAGACCTCGAAGACGAGCCCTCGGTCGTCGCTACGTCGGGCGATCGCCAGCGTGTTGCGGCAGACGGCCATCCGGGCGGCCGGCGTCATGTTCAGTTGCCGGGCGATCCGGACGTAACCGCGCAGCGCCCGAATCTTGTACTTCTCATTGGTCAGCGTCTTGGCCAGTGCGAGCATCGCCGGCGCGGCGTCGGCGCTGGGCCACGCGCCGAGCAGCCGGGTGGCGGCGTCCTGCATCACGTCGTTGTTGGCACGCGCCATGCCGACGACCGTGTTGAGCGCCGTCGTGCCGCCGACCAACGTAAGCTGTTCGAGTAGAAACACGCGTTCGGGCGTCGAGACACCGGACATCGCGGCGACCAGCTTCTCGGCGCAGGGCTCTTGCGGCATCCGCACACACGCGGCCTGAAGTGCCGCTCGGGCAGCGTCGAAATCCTTCGAGCCGAGCGAACCGACCGCCAGATCGATCAGTTGCGAGAGATCCGCAATCTGCGTCGTGGAGCCCAATGCACGGATGGCGGCCGACCGAGTTGTCATGCGCGTGCTACGGGCCAGATGGAACAACGCCGACGTGGCCGAGGCGATTTGACGTTGGCCCGCCATGTCGATGGCCATGCGACGGGTTCGCTCGTCGTTGCCGGCCAACAGCTTGACGATGGCCCCGTTGATCGTATCGCTTTCGAGCACCGCGAGCGTGCCCCGGGCGGCGGCGGCGATCCGCTCGTCGGATTGCGTGGCCGCGTCGAGCAGCACGGGCACGACCGAGGCGTCGCCCAACTTCGCCATCGCCCGGATCGCTTCGACGCGGACCTCCGGCTGCCCGGTTCGGGCTGCTGCGACGATCGTCGGCAGCGATGCCTTGTCGCCCAGGTCGGCCAACGCGATCAGCAACAAGGCTTGGCGTTCGGCCGAGTGCCTCTTGAAGTCGGCCGCCAGTTGGCTTGCCACGCCCGTGTCGCGGCCCAACTGGCGGGCCGCTCGCAATGCAAGCCGGAAGCGTGGCTCGGCGTCCGAGTCGAGCAGCTTAGCCAGCCGAGGCAGGCCGTCTTTGCCGCGGGCGAGGATCGTCTGGTAGGTTGCAGCCGAGGTGATGTGCTCGGGCAGATCGGCATCTTCGACGGCCGTGCATAGGGCCAAGGCCTTGGCCGACTCGCCCCGTTTCGCCAGCGATTGAATGCAGATCAAACAGGCGTTGCCCACCGCGGGCCCCAGTTCGGGCGTCGCCCGGGCAAGGGCCTCTTGCAGGGCGGTGGCTGCCGGGGTGGTTCCGATGTGTCCGAGTGCCCGGGCGGCGGCTGTCAGGATGGCCGGATCGTCGCTACGCAGCAACGCTGTTACCGGGGCGACCGCAGCGGCGTCTCGGCGGACACCGATCGAGCCCAGTACGCCCACCAGCCGCGGCGTCTCCAGCCGAGTGAGTGCCTCGCGCAACGCCACGTCGGCGGCCGGGCCGGGGATGCCTTCCAGGGCGCAACGGGCGTAGTTCGACAGCTTCTCGTCGGCCAACAACGCAGCCAACGCAGGCACGGCACTCTCGTCGCCGACGATCGACAGCCGCTGGCACGCGGTGGCTTTGTCGAACACGTCGGCGTCGGACTTCAGCACGGCGACCAGGGCGGCCGTGTCGTTGGGCGGCGTTGCGGGATCCTGGGCATGCGAGACGGAGAAGACGGCGGCTAATAGGCACGCGGCGGTTACGATTGGTTTAACGCATGGTAGTTGGGACATGGTCGTCTCGGTGAGTGTTTGGGGATCGGGGACTGCGAAGCCGCGAGCGGCTAGACGGTCCATGGCTCGCGCGACGCGCGGGTTCGCATGCGGTTGGCTTCGTCGTCGTCGATGAACTCTTGCTTGGCTGGATCGAACGCGAGCTTGCGGCCGAGCTTCCAGGCGATCGCGGCGGCGTGGCATGCGACGTGGGAACTTTGCATGACGTCGGCGTTGGCGGCCGTCTTGGCACGGGACTTCACGCAGTTGAAGAAATCGCGCACATGGGGCTCCGGCATGGTGCCCGCGATCGTCGGGGCGGGCAGTTCGGCGCGGAGTAAATCGAGCGAAACGGAGATCCGGCCCGTATCGCCCGTCTCGATCCAGCCTTCGTCGCCCTCGAAACGCACCGGGCACGTCCCCAACCCCATCCACCCGCTACGGCGGAGTATCAGTCGCAGGCCGCTGGCGTATCGGCAGATGATCACGTTGTCGTTCTCGACGTTCATCGGTTTGTACTCGACCGGCATGGTGCCGTCGGTCCCGGCGGCCCATTGGCAGAGATCCACCGTATGGGCACCCCAGTCGAGCAGCTTCGCGCCGGAGTCGAAATCGTAGAACCCCCGCCATCCCCCGTCGACGTACGAGCGGTTGTACGGTCGCCACGGCGCCGGACCCAGCCACATGTTCCAGTCAACGACGTCGGGCGACGGTTCCGGCTGGCCCGGCAGCCAGTCGTAGCGGTCGATCAAGCGGTAGATCGACGCATGGAGCGTGTGCAGGTTGCCGAGCTTGCCACCGCGAGCCAATTCGACCGCATGGATGAAGTTCGAGACGCTGCGGCGTTGCGTGCCGGCCTGGAAGACGCGGCCCGTGCGACGAATTGTGTCGGCCAGCCGCCCGGCCAAGGCGATGGAGATCGCGCACGGTTTCTCGGAGTAAACGTCCTTGCCGGCCTCGGCCGCCAGCATCGATGCGGTCGCGTGCCAGCGGTCGCCGGTGGCGATCAACACGGCGTCGATATCGTCGCGCTCGAGCAGTTCGCGGAAATCGCGATAGGTGGCACACTTGGCGTCGCCGTTTTTCAGATCGGCCAGATCCTTGACGGCCTGGCGGCGGTCGGCCCGCACATCGGCAATCGCGGCGAATCGCACGTCGGGCTGTGGCAGCATCGTACTGAGCACGTATCCACCCCGGCTGCGGATGCCGATGCCGCCGAGGATAATCTTCTCGCTGGGAGCGACCACGCCGTCGCGGCCGAGGACGGACCCCGGCAAGAACAGCGGCGCGATGATACCCGCTGAGGCGGCCGTCTTCAGGAATTGCCGCCGGGTGGCAGTCGAGGCGGTTGTTCTTGGCATGTTCTTCCTTCCGTCGTCTGACATGGAGGTCCGCCGACCAAAGGTCGAGGACTCAACCGAAAACAGAACTTCAGCAGTCGCCAATGTACGCATTGCCGTGGCCTGCCGCAATGACATGCTAGGATGCCCCCCCGGACGAGCGGTATTCGTTCGTTTTTCGTGAGCGAGAGATCGCTCGGGTATGCGGCTGGCCTGGGTAACCACCGGGGCGTAAGGCGTGTTAACACATAGGGAAAGGTGGCGCCCTCGCTGGCTCCCGCTATCCGCGAAAAAGTTGCGTTTTTCGGACATTCCGGTCATAATGACGAGACAGCATTTTGTGGGGGGGTCGCCGGACGGCACTTGTCCGGAAGTTGGAACGTCCCACCGACGTGCTCTAGGAACACACGGAACAGAGAACCCATGGGCAATCTTAACAGGAGATTCGCCGCGATCCGCCGTGCGCTAACGCACCGCGCGCCCGTAGCCGTTCGGTCGAAGGCATCCTCCGGGTCCCGGCTCCGGTTCGAGTCGTTGGAGCCACGTCAACTGCTCGACGCCTCCGCGGTGATTAGCGAGTTCATGGCCGTCAACCAGACGACGCTGGCCGATTTCGAGGGCGACTACCGGGACTGGATCGAGTTGCACAACCCGACCGCCGAGGCCTTGGATCTTGACGGCTGGTATCTGACCGACGACCCGCTCGATTTGACGCAGTGGCGGTTCCCCGCCGTCTCGCTCCCGGCCGACGGTCATCTGGTCGTGTTCGCCTCCGACAAGGACCTCACCGACCCGGCCGCCGAACTGCACACCAACTTCAAGCTCAGCAGTGCAGGCGACTATCTGGCCCTGGTGCAACCGAACGGCACCACCGTCGAATTCGCCTACGAGCCGGTCTACCCGAACCAGTTCGACGACGTCTCCTACGGACTTTCTTCCGACCTCAGCGTCGAGGGCTATTTCACGTTGCCGACGCCGGGGCGTCCGAACGTCGTCCAACCGGTCAACGATCCGACGCGCTTCGTGATGATTACGGAGATCATGTATCACCCGGCCAGCGAAAACGACCTGGAGGAGTACGTCGAGCTGCACAACCGGGGCGGCTGGCCGGTCGATCTGCTCGATTGGCAGTTCAGCAGCGGCGTGCAGTTCACCTTCCCGGACGTGACGATCGACCCGGGTGAGTACCTCGTGGTGGCTTCCGACGTCGATACGTTCACCGCCAAGTATCCGACGGTTACCAACGTCGTCGGCGGCTGGTACGGGCGGTTGAGCAACCGCGACGAAACGATCGATCTGATCGACGCGGTCGGTGTGCCGATCGACAGCGTACATTACGCCGACGAGGGTGATTGGGGCTACCGCGAGATCGGAGAGTTGGACGTCACGTACCGCGGCTGGGTCTGGACGAGCGAACACGATGGCGGCGGCAAGTCGTTGGAACTCGTTAGCCCGCTGGTCTCCAACGAGTACGGACAGAACTGGGCGGCCAGCGATACGGCCGAGGGCACGCCGGGGGTCGTCAACTCGGCCGCCGCCGCCGACCTCCCGCCGATCCTGCTCGACGTGGCCCACCAGCCGGCAATTCCGCTTTCAACCGATCCGGTGACAATCACGGCCCGGGTGATCGACGAACTGGCGACCGGGGTGAGCGTGTCGTTGTACGTCCGCGAGGACGGCAACGGGGAGTTCAACGTACTGCCGATGCTCGACGACGGGCTGAGCGGCGACGGGGCGGCCGGCGACGGCGTGTACGGCCGGGTGTTGTCGCCGATGTCCGACGGCACGATCGTGGAGTTCTACGTCGGAGCGGCCGACACGGCGGCCAACGCGCGGACCTGGCCGGCACCGGCGCAGACGTCCACCGATCCGTGGAACCCGACCTACGAGCAGGCTGCCAATCTGCTGTTCCAGGTCGACGACACGTTCGACGCCGACGCGGTCGGACTGCCCGGCGCGCAGCCGATCTACTACTTCATCATGACCGACGCGGAGTGGGACGACCTGCTGGAGATCGGCAACGGTGGCGCGGAACGGATGAGCGACGCGCAAATGAATATGACGTTCATTAGCGTCGACGGCGTCGAGACGGAAATCCGCTACAACACGGGCATCCGCCATCGCGGCAACGGCAGCCGCGGAACCCTGCCGATGAACTTCCACGTGAACTTCGTACACGATCGCCCCTGGCACGACGTGACGGCCGTGAACTTCAACACCCGTAGTACCTATCTGCAAGTCGTCGGCCACCTGCTGTTTCGCATGGCCGGGTTGCCCGCCGAAGAGGGTCTGCCCGTGCAGATCCGCGTCAACGGGGCGAACCGATCCGTGGCCGGGTCGCGGATGTACGGCTCCTATGCCCAACTGCAGTCGTACGGCAGCGACTATGCCCGCTACCACTTCCCCGACGACGACGCCGGCAACCTCTACAAGGCCATTACCCCGACCCACGACGCGGACCTCAGATACGTGGGTACCAACCCGCAATCCTACATCGACGACGGCTACTCCAAGAGTACCAACGAAAGCGAGAACGACTGGTCGGACCTGATCCATCTGACCAACGTGCTCAACAACGCGCCGAACGACACCTACGCCGAAGAACTCGCCAAGGTGATCAACGTCGATCAGTGGCTGCGCTGGTTCGCCATGGAGGCGTTGTTGACCAATCGCGAGACGAACCTGGCCACCGGTATCGGCGACGACTACTCGATGTATCGCGGGGTCGAGGACCCTCGCTTCGTCTTGCTGCCGCACGATCTCGACACGATCTTGGGCAGCGGCGGCACCGCCGGCATGGACGACTCGATCTACCGGGCCAACGCCTTGCCTGCCATCGAACGGTTCCTCACCCATCCGGCGTTCGCCGGGCGATACCACGCCATGCTGCGCGAATTGATCGACACCATCTTCTCGCCCGAGCAGCTCCATCCCTTCCTGGTCAACACGATCGGCAGTTGGGTACCCATGGAAGCGATCGAGCAGATCGAGAGCTTTGTCGCCGGGCGCAGCGCCGCCGTGCTCTCGCAGATCCCGCAGGGTTTCACGGTCGACACCGGGCTGCCGCAGTCCGAGGGCTACTACTATAGCACGGACGACGACGTGATCGAAATTCAGGGGACGGCCGACGGCGCCGAGACCGGTTCGGTAGTCATCGACGGATACGTCGGCAATTGGTCGCCGTTCGACGGCGCGTGGTCCTTCGACGGCGGCACGGTCGTCGGACGAACGCTCGTCGGCGCCGGCTCCGAGTGGAGCTACCTCGACGACGGATCCGATCAGGGGACCGCCTGGAAGGAGACCGACTATCCGGCGGCCGAAGCGTGGCCGTCCGGTCCCGCGGAACTCGGCTACGGCGATCTCAGCGGCCAAGGCGGTCCCGAAGAAGCGACCGTCGTCGGCTACGGACCCGACCTTTATGGCAAGTATCCTACCACCTACTTCCGCCACTGGTTCGACGTCGAGGACGGTGCCTCCATAGCAAACGCAACACTGATGGGGAAGTGGGACGACGGCATCGTGGTCTACCTCAACGGCCAGGAGATCGCACGCGACAACATGCCCGACGGACCGGTCGACTATCTGACGCTCGCTAGTAGCAGAATCGGCGGCAGCGCCGAGGACACGTTCTTCGAGTTGGATATCACGGCCAACCCGTTGCCGCTGGTCGACGGACCTAACCTGCTGGCCGTCGAAATCCACCAGGCCCATCCGGCGAGTCCCGACATCAGCTTCGATCTGGAAATGACCGAGGCCATCGGACCGGCTGCCCCCGGTGTGCAGTTGAGGCCCGGGATCCACCGTGCCACCGTGCAGACGTTCGCCGGGCCCGACGGGTCCGGCGCCGAGTTGACCCGGCAGTACGTCGATTTCTGGTACAACGACGGCTCGACCCAAAATGTCTCCGGCGCGATCACCGCCGACGTGACCTGGGACGCCGCCTCCGGGCCCTATCAGGTCACCGGCGACGTAACCGTTGCCGCCGGTGCCACGCTGACGATCCTGCCCGGTACGACCGTCTTCTTCGAGGCCGGCACGCGAATGATCGTCAACGGCCGGCTGGTCGCCGAGGGAGCCCCGCACAACGAGATTCGTTTCACGGCCGTACCCGGCGGAGGAAGCTGGAACGGCTTGCAGTTCGCCGACACCTTGGCAGACAATCGAATCACTTACGCCGTGTTGGAACACGCCACGACCGACGACGGCCTGATCGGCGTGGTGAACTCGAACCTGCTGATCGACCATTGCACCTTCGACCATGCCCAGCGGCGGCGGATCCGGACGCTGGACTCGTCGTTGATCGTCCGCAATTCGACGTTCACCGACATCTTCGCTCCCGGCGAGGCGCCGCTGACCGACAATTACAGCGAGCACATCTGGGGTCGGGCCTCCGACAGCGGACCGTTCATCATCGAGAACAACGTGTTCGGCACCGCCAGCGGGCACAACGACGTGATCGACGTCGACGGCCATACTTCGCCAGCCACCGTGATGCAGTACCTGGGCAATGTGTTCCTCGGCGGCGGCGACGACGCCCTGGACCTGGAAGGCGATGCCCTGATCGAGGGTAATACCTTCATGCACATCCGCAAGGACCAGTGGAACACCGGCACGGGCGACGCCAACGTGATTTCGGCCGGTGCCGGGCACGAGTTCACGATGGTCCGCAACACGTTCTACGACGTCGATCACATCGCCCAGGTCAAGGACGGCGCGTTCTTGACGCTGGTCAACAACACGCTGGTTGATGCGGCCATTTCGGCCGTGTATTTCGTCCGTCCGGGGGATACAAGTGCCCCGGGCCGCGGGGCGTACGTCGAGGGAAACATCTTCGCGGACACGCCCGTGATCTTCGACAAGGTGCAGCCGGATACCGACCTGGTAGCCAACCGCAACGTCATGCCAACGGCGTATCACGTCTACGGTGCCGATAACATCGACGAGGACCCGCGCGTAGCCGATCCGGCCGGCGGCGATTTCAGCCTGCTGCCCGGCTCACCCGCGGCCGGTGCCGGGCCCAACGGGCTCGACATGGGGGCTGCCGTACCGGGCGGGGCTTCGATCTCCGGCGAACCGATCGCCGTGACCGCCGCGGATCATGCCACGCTCCTGTTCGGCGGGCCGGGTATCACGCACTATCGGGCTCGCCTCGGCGGCGGTGAGTTCGGCGCCGAGACGCCCGTCGCTACGCCGTTGGTGCTGACGGGTCTGGCCGATGGCGACTACACGGTCGAAGTCGTCGGCAAGGACACCGTCGGCGTCTGGCAGGACGAGACCGAGGCGACCGCGTCGAAGACATGGACCGTCGATTCCTCGCTCGTCCTACTGCAAATCAACGAAGTGCTGGCCGTCAATACCGCCGCTGTCGAGCACGAAGGGACCTGGCCCGACCTGATCGAACTGGTCAACCGAGGCGCAGCAGCGATCGACCTGAGCGGCATGAGCATCAGCGACGACGAGAACGACCCGGACAAGTTCGTCTTCCCGGCCGACACCTTGTTGGACGCCGGCGGGTACCTGGTGCTCTACGCCGACAACAATGCCACGACCTCCGGACTGCACCTCGGTTTCTCGCTGGACGGTTCCGGCGACGGCGTCTATCTCTACGACACGGCGGCCGCCGGGGGTGCGTCGCTGGATCAGGTCGAATTCGGCCCGCAGGTTCGCGATCTGTCGATCGGCCGCGCGGGACGCCATAGCCAGTGGGCCCTGACGCAACCGACCTTTGCCACAGCGTCCCCCGCTGCCGACGGCAACAACGTGCCCCAGCGGGTCGCCAGTCCATCAGCAGGCTGGGCGGCCAGCTTGAAAATCAACGAATGGCTAACCGACGCCCGGGTCCTGCTGCCGGATGATTTCATCGAACTCTACAATCCCGATCCGTTGCCGGTTCCGCTGGCCGGGCTGTTTCTCACCGATCACCCGACCGCGCAACAAAACGAGCACGAGATCGCGGCGTTGAGTTTCGCCCCCGGTAGCGGCTACGTCGTCTTCATCGCCGACTCCGACGAATTGGCCGGCCCCGATCACCTCAACTTCCGCCTCTCCCCACGGTTCGAGATGATCGGGCTGTTCGATCCCGACCTGAACGAAATGGACCGGGTCCTCTACTACTCCGAGACGACCGACTACTCGCGAGGCCGTAGCGGAGACGGCGACCCGCTGTTCGCACAGTTCCGCCTGCCTACGCCCGGTGTGGCCAATCGCGTGACCGGGAGCAGCAATTCGGTAACGCTGATCGAACAGGGCAGCGAGTGGCAGTATCTCGACGACGGCTCCAACCTGGGCTCTGCCTGGAAAGAGACCGTCTATCCGCCCGCCGACGCCTGGGACTCCGGCCCCGCGGAACTCGGCTACGGCGACGCGCAGCAGGGTGTGCCCGAAGCGACCGTGATCGGCTACGGCCCCGACCCGAACAACAAGTTCATCACCACCTACTTCCGCCGCACGTTCGAGGTGGCCGACCCGACCCAGTTCGACGAATTGCAGCTCGCGATCTGGCGCGACGACGGGGCGGTGGTCTACGTCAACGGCGCCGAGGTCCGCCGTACGAATATGGCCGCCGAAGGGACAATCGACTACCAAACGCGGGCCCTGGCGGGGATGAGCCAAAGCAGTGAGAATCTGTTCTACAACTACACGCTCGATCCGGCCGTCTTACAGTCCGGCCCGAACGTGATTGCCGTCGAGGTGCATCAAAGCGCGAGTGACAGTTCCGACCTTGGTTTCGATCTCGTGCTCACCGGCGTCATTGCGACGCCGAACACGCCGATGCTTGCCACCGGGCTCAAACTGCTCGACGGGCTGCGGATTACCGAGATCATGTATAACCCGATCGAAAACGATGATTTGGAATTCGTCGAGCTGCAAAACGTCGGCGGCGTCGCGCTCGATCTGGCCGGCGTGCGGCTGGCGGATGCGATCGATTTCACGTTCCCGCCGATGTTGTTGGCGCCGGGCCAATCGGTCGTTGTCGTGCGCGATCTCGAAGAGTTCGAGACGTTCTATGGGCCGGGGATCAACGTGGCCGGGCAGTATGCGGGCAACCTTAGTAACGGCGGCGAGGACGTGGTGCTGCAATTGGCCGCGCCGTTGGA
>JABMRB010000516.1 GCA_013202865.1 Candidatus Nealsoniibacteriota bacterium
GGGGCAAGCCCCGCGGCTCGCACAACACCACTAGGAGTACAATCACCATGTTCCGATGGACACTAATCTTAGCCCTGTTGCCGGCCACCCCCGCCGCCGCTATCGAGTTCCACGTCGCCCCTACCGGCAACGACGACAACCGGGCAACGCCCGACGCTCCGCTGGCCACGCTCGAGGGCGCCCGCAGCGCAATTCGGGCGTTGAAGGCTCGAGGTCCGCTCACCGAAGCGGTCCGTGTCGTGGTGGCCGACGGGCGTTACAACCTGACGGAACCGTTCGTGCTGCGTCCGGAGGACGGCGGCACGGCCGACGCGCCGGTTGTTTATGAAGCGGCCCCGGGAGCCAAGCCCGTCTTCTGCGGCGGTCGGAAGATCGGCGGATGGAAGCAAGGCCCCGACGGTATCTGGACGACCCGCCTTGCTGAAGTCGCTGCCGGCAACTGGTACTTCGAGCAGTTGTTCGTCGACGGCCGACGTGCCACCCGAGCGCGTTCACCCAACGAGTTCTACTTCTACATCCAGAACGTCCAGGAAGAGGCCCTGGAGGGTGCCGGGAGCCGGCGGGCCAAGCGGGCGCGGCAAACGGTCGAGATGCGGCCCGACGAGTTTCGCATGCTCGCCGCGTTGAAGCCCGACGAGTTGGCCGACGTCAACTTCATGGTCTATCACAAGTGGGACAACACGCGCCGGTTCATCGACCGGCTGGACCCGCAACACCATGCGCTGGTGACCAGCGGCCAAGGAATGAAGTCGTGGAACGCCTGGCGACGCAACTCGCGATACCATTTGGAAAACTATCGCGATGCGCTCGACGCACCGGGCGAATGGTTTCTGGCTCGCGACGGGACGCTCTACTATCATCCGCTGCCCGGTGAAGACATGACAACGGCCGTTGTGGTTGCCCCGGTCGTCGATCGGTTTCTTCTTATTCAGGGAGATCCGGCGGCCGGCAAGTACGTCGAGCACGTGACCGTACGCGGACTCACGTTCCGGCATGCCCAGTGGATCACTCCGCCCGGCGGGTTTGAGGCTTCGCAGGCGGCCGCGCCGCTGGAGGCGGTCGTCATGGTCGACGGCGCGAGAAACGTGACGATCGAGGATTGCGAGTTCGGCCACGTGGGCATCTACGTCGTCTGGTTCCGCAAGGGTTGCCGCGACTGCGTGTTGCGGCACTGCTACCTGCACGACTTCGGCGCCGGCGGCGTGCGGATTGGCGAGGCGGGCATCCCGTCGAGCGAGTCGCAGCGGACCAGTCACATTACGGTCGACAACAACATCATTCGCCACGGCGGGCGGATCTTCCCATGCGCCGTCGGTGTGTGGATCGGCCACAGTCCGGACAACGCGGTTACCCACAACGAAATCGCCGATCTCTTCTACACGGGCATTTCCGCCGGGTGGCGCTGGGGTTACGGCGAGAGCCTGGCCAAACGAAACCGGATCGCATTGAACCACGTCCACCACCTCGGCTGGGGTGTGCTCAGCGACATGGGCGGCATCTACACGCTTGGCCCTTCAGAAGGGACGACGGTCACGGGCAACGTCTTCCACGACATCTACGCCTACTCCTACGGCGGATGGGGGCTCTACACCGACGAAGGCAGCTCGAACATCCTCTTCGAGAACAACCTCGTCTACCGGGTAAAGACCGGCGGATTCCATCAACACTACGGCCGTGAGAATATCGTCCGCAACAACATCCTGGCTTACAGCAAGCTACATCAACTCCAGGCCACCCGGGTCGAGGACCACTTATCGTTCACGCTCGAAAACAACATCATCTACTGGGACACGGGCAAGCTATTGTCCGGGCGGTGGGACCAGGTGAAACATGAGAGCCGCAACAACTGCTACTTCAACGCCGCGGGCACCGCCTTCGATTTCGCCGGCAACTCGCTCGACGCGTGGCAGGCCGCCGGCCACGAACGGGGCTCGATCATCGCGGACCCCAAGTTCGCGAACCCCGCCAAGTATCAGTTCGAGCTGGACGGCGATTCGCCCGCGATCAAGTTGGGCTTCAAGCCGTTCGACTACACAAAGGCCGGCGTCTACGGCGACCGGCAGTGGGTCCGCAAGGCGGCCGAGGTCACCTTCGAGCCACTCAAACCGGCCCCCGACCCGCCCAAGTAGGCGTTCGTAAGGCGTTCGTAGTACCGGCTTCAGCCGGAATATGGCGAAGCTCGGCACACCCAGGCAAGGCGTCTTCCGCCTGAAGGCGTTACTACAAACGGTATCTTGACCGGCGTGGACCTGTCCGGTAGGTTCAGTGGCTCTGGAGATGACCCGAAAACCAAACCGAGGAGAGTGAAATCGTGGAAATGTCTTATGGGAAGTATATCGTCATTCCGATTTTCATCGCGCTGCAAGCATTTACGATGATGGTAATCGCACCCTACGTCCCTCTTAACGGAACCGTTGAGGGTGGTTTGGGGCTGATTACCTGGGTCTCCTTTCAGGCCTGGGCCATGTACTTCCTCGCCGGCTGTACTCCGAAAATGGGCGTAAAGACCCTGATCGGCTACGGTGGCGGTATTGTCGCATCCATCGCCATCTTCGAGTTGGGTAAGCTATTTGGCGGGTTAAACGGCGAGAAAGACCTCTGGGGGCTCTACCTGGCTGCTTTCCTCGTGGTCATCGTGGTCATCAGCATGGAGAAGGTGCCATGGTGCGACTTCGTCCCGTCCTACTTCCTCGGTGCCGGTGTGTTCTTCGCCCTGATGACCTACCTGAAGCAACCGGAAGGTGCCAACATGGGTACATGCACATGGTACGGCACGGTGGCTTTGGCCGAGATGGTTGCCTGTGCCGTGGGCCTGCTCTATGGCGCAATCACGGTCGTTTGCCGGGTCTGGTACGAGGGCAAAGTCGGCAAGAAGATCGAAGAAACCGCCGAAAAGTAGGTTCGTTCCCGGCATTTTCGGCCACGCATAGCGTTACAACCGTCATATTCTTACCGCATTCCCTATCCGGTAAAGTTTCTCAGTCCGCCTGGACGATGACCCAGACAAGTTCTGTATGGCACATTCCGTATGTTTTCACCGGCGGATAGTTTGACGATTGCCGCCTGAACCGACCGTTTTCCAACAACCAAATGCCAGGAGACTAACGATGGCCAAAGCCGCCGCCACAAAGAAGCCGCCCACCAAGACCGAGATCCTCACCAACATCGCCACCGCCACCGACCTGACCAAAAAGCAGGTGGCCGACGTTCTCAAGGCCCTGTCCGACGAGATCAAAAAGAACCTCGGTAACCGCGGCCCGGGCATGTTCGCCATCCCCGGCTTGCTGAAGATCGAGAAGAAGAAGGTCGCCGCCAGGCCGGCAAAGAAGGGTGTCCCCAACCCATTCAAGCCCGGCGAACTGATGGACGTCGCCGCTCGCGCCGCCTACTGCAAGGTCAAGGTGCGGCCACTGAAGAGCCTAAAAGACATGGTCTGAACAAGTACGACCGCTCATTCGCAAGGCCGTGGATGAGCGGTCGTTCTGTTTCTTGCGGGCATGGCCCCACAAGAGCTTATCAAGAGGCGCCGACCGGATTCGAACCGGCGGTGGCGGATTTGCAA
>JABMRB010000517.1 GCA_013202865.1 Candidatus Nealsoniibacteriota bacterium
AAAAGCGTCGTTGCCGGACTCGCCGAGCAGACTTGCCCGGCAGAATGATCGCCGCTGAGCCAAAACAGCAACTCAAACGCCGCCCGGCCGTTCTTCGACTCCCGCGCAACCACGCCGAGCCGACCCGCAACCGCCAGTAACGGCACATGCCCGGCAGCGCTTCGACCCATCGGATCATCGTCGTCTTGACCCATCGGGTCGTCGTCTTGGGAGCGGATGTCCCAGGTCTGCCGGCCCACGTCGTAGACCTCGATCGAGCCGGGTAACTCGGCGAAACCAACCGGCAATTCGGCCGACTCAACCTCTGCCGCCACGGCCCCCTTGGCTGCGGTCGGCCAACTCAATGCCATGCCGCATCGCCCCTGCCAGAAGGCGGTCCGTACACCCGCCGGATCGTAATCGAGCGGCTGCTGCGGACCGGCCTCGGCGGCGGCTACCAGTTCCTCCAGCGCCCGGACCAGCGGCGGGCCCGACACGAGCGGCTCCATGGTTTCGATGTCGAACAGCGTGGAATAATTGTTGTCGTGCTTGGCGTAGGGGGCCGCCCGGGCAAGCAACACCAATCCGGCCCAGCCGGGTGCCAGCGGCTCGATCGTGCCGCACCATGGCGACGCGGCAACGCCAAATTCCGAGCGCTCGGCCAGCAACCGGGCCAGTTCCTGATACTCGGTCCAGGTCTGCGGCGGACGCCGGCCCAGTTGCTCGAGCAGGTCGGCCCGATAGTAGCAGGTCAGCACGGGCGAGCCGAACGGCACGGCCATCACCTTGGCGTTCCATACCGCTTCCCGTAGCTTCACCAGCTCGAACACATCCGAGAACCGGTTCCCCTTTCCCCGGACTCCTATCTTCGCCGGAAGTTCCTCGGGCAGCGCCGCGATCAGTTTCCGCTGGGCCAGTGGGCCGAGCAGATACGAAGGACAGATCGCGGCGTCGCCGGGCAACACGTCCGCCTCGGCCAGTTCGGCTTCACCGATGGAAACCACCCGGAACTCAGAGCCGGTCAGCGTCTTCCACTGCCCCTGCAACCGCTCGGCAGCGGCAACCAGACTCGGATCGTCGACGACCACCAGCCGCAGTTCCACCCCGTCCAGCGACACGGCATCCGACGGCGGCGCAACCGGCTCCGGTCCCGGGCAACCGGCCAGCAACGTCAGGAGGCAGAGCAGTGGGAGGCGGTGGGGAGCGGTGAGCTTGCCAACGCCCACCGACTGCGTTCGGTGGGGTCGACATGCCCAGCGGTGAGCCGTAACGGAAAGAGCCATGTTGTTTCCTACGGGGAGAAGGCGGTTCGGTTCGCCCCTGGGGCAAGAACCCCACTGTAAGGGGAATGTGCAGCGGTGGTCAATGGCACCGGCCCCGTTGCCCCCGGCGCGTCCATCGGCTACAATCGTGCGGTATCGGAAGCCGCTGACGGCAGGTTGAACTAAAGCAAGAGAGGAATCGGACACCATGAGCATTTTCCTGGGAATCGACATCGGCACTTCCGGCACGAAGACCCTCGCGATGGACTCCAGCGGCAAGATCCTTGCCGACGCCATGGAAACCTACCCCTGCTACGCCCCCAAGCCGCTCTGGAGCGAGCAGGACCCCGAGGACTGGTGGCGGGCTACGGTCACGTCGGTCCGCAAGGTCATCAAGAAGGCCCGGCTCAAGCCGGCCGACGTCAAGGCGATCGGGCTCTCCGGCCAGATGCATGGCTCGGTCTTCCTCGACAAGAACGACAAGGTGATCCGCCGGGCCATCCTCTGGAACGACCAGCGAACCGCCGCCGAATGCGAAGAGATCGAGCGGCGAGCCGGCGGACGCAAGAAGCTGATCAAGATGGTCGCCAACCCGGCCCTAACCGGTTTCACCGCCCCGAAGATCCTCTGGCTGCGAAACCACGAGCCCAAGCATTTCGACAAGACCTGCAAGATCCTCTTGCCCAAAGACGAAATCCGCCGCCGACTGACCGGTGAGTACGCCACGGAAGTCAGCGACGCCAGCGGGATGCTACTGCTGGACGTGGCGAAGCGCCGCTGGTCGAAGAAGCTGCTCTCCGCGCTGGAACTCGACGTCGACCTGTTTGCCAAGTGCTACGAATCGGAAGACGTCACCGGGCAACTCACCACCGCGGCCGCGAAACTGCTCGGGCTAACGACCGATTGCGTCGTGGTCGGCGGGGCGGGCGACTGTGCGGCCGGCGCCGTCGGAAACGGCATCGTCAACCGCGGCATCTTGTCCACCTCGATCGGCACCTCCGGCGTGATGTTCGTCCACAGCGACGAGGTGAAGATCGATCCGGCCGGTCGCGTCCACACGTTCTGTCACGCCGTACGAGGCAAGTGGCACATGATGGGTGTGAACCTTTCGGCCGGCGGGTCGCTGCAATGGTTCCGCAACGAGTTGTGCCAGGCCGACGTCGCCAAGGCCAAGCGGCAGAAGATCGAAATCTACGACCTGCTGACCAAGGAGGCCGAGGGCGTGGCCCCGGGCAGCGAGGGCCTGTTCTTCCTGCCGTATCTTTCCGGCGAGCGGACCCCGCACGCCGATCCGGACGCCCGAGGGTGCTTCGTCGGACTCACGCTGGCCCATGGCCGGGGGCATTTGATCCGCTCGGTGATGGAGGGCGTAACCTACTCGATGCGTGAGAGCCTGGCGATTTTCGACGCGTTGGGTGTGCCCGTGCGTCAGATTCGCGCATCGGGCGGCGGATCGCGGAGCCCGTTCTGGCGGCAGATCCAGGCCGACGTCTTCGGTCGCAAGGTGGTCACGATCAACTCGGAAGAGGGTGCTGCCTACGGCGTGGCCTTGCTGGCGGCCGTTGGCGCCGGCGAGTTCAAGAATGTCTCTGAGGCCTGCGCGGCAACTATCCGAGTGGTGCAGGAGACTTCCCCCGACCGGACCGCCCGCCGCACCTACGATCGCGCCTTCCCCGTCTACCAGCAGCTTTACCCCTCGCTGAAAGACGATTTCAAGAGCATCGCGACGCTGTAGGGTGGGGAGGTGTAGGGTGGGTCGAGGTACGAGACCCACGCGGGAGAAGACGATGCAAGCATTCACGGGGCAAGATACTTGTCTGCCGATTCTCCATGAGCGGTTTCAGTCGGGTGAACCACAAATTTCTATCGGCACGCGTGGGTCTCGTACCTCGACCCACCCTACAACCCCATCGGCGCCGTATAATTGAAATAGCGTGAATCGTATCCGCCGACACGTCCCACCCTCCGACCAATCCCCCACCGTGAACACCCCGCTCGCCCAACCCGACGCCATACCGGCCAAACGCCAGATCCTGGCCGAGGTGCTGCTGGTGTTCGCCGTCTTCTTTGTCCAAGGTGCCGACCCGGTGCCCTCGGTCAACGAGCCGTATTACCTGGGCAAGGCGATCCACTACTGGAACTCCGACTGGGGCCAGGGCGACTTCTTCCTCGAGCAGTCGACGGACGCGACCCACTTGATTTTCTACTTCACGTTCGGCTGGCTCGCCTGCTGGATGCCGCCGACCGTGCTGGCGTGGACCGGCCGGGTGCTCACTTGGGCCCTGCTGGCCTGGGCATGGCGGCGGCTGAGCTTTGCCGTCGTGCCGCGGCGGTGGTACGCGATCCTCACGGCCGCTCTGTTTGCCGGTTTACTGCAATGGTGCCATTTCGCGGGCGAATGGGTTATCGGCGGCGTCGAGGCGAAGGGGTTCGCCTACGTGCTGGTCTTGCTCGGCATCGAGGCGATCGTCCGCGATCGTTGGAACCGCGCGTGGCTGTTGTTCGGGGCCGCCTCGGCGTTCCATGTGCTTGTGGGCGGATGGTCGGTGGTAGCGGCGGGCGTTGCCTGGATCGCCACCGGTCGCCATCGACCACCACTAAAAACCATGGGGCCGGCCCTGCTGGGCGGGTTCCTGCTCTCGCTGCTCGGGCTACTTCCTGCGCTGCTGCTGAATCTCCAGACCACGGCCGACGTGGGCCGGGCGCACGAAATCTACGTCTTCGACCGGCTGGCCCATCACCTGGCCCCCTGGCTGTTGCCCGAGTATTTCTGGCCGCGGATCGCATGGTTCGGCGCGGCAGCGGCGGCGTGGCTCGCGTTGTCGTGGGCACCGGCGGTGGATCAGACCATGCGACGGTTGCGGGCGTTCGTGGCCGGGGCGTTCGCAATCGCGGCGGTCGGCGCGGCGATCGGCCCGTTGGTCTATCACCAGAGCACGGTCGCGGCCGGGTTGTTGCGGTTCTATTGGTTCCGGCTCTCCGACGTAGCCGTGCCGCTGGGAGTCTCCTTGGCCCTGGTGTCGCTGATCGTTCGCCTGCGCAGTACGCGCCCCACACTAGGGCGGTGCATGCTGCTTGTGGCCATCGCCGCGGCCGGCACGCATCTCGGGCTGCTGGCCTCGCGTCCGCTGTGCCGACCGCCAGCCGCGCATCGGTCGATTGACCCGGCCTACCAGTTGGCGGACTTCCTGGACTGGCAAGACGTATGTCGACAGGTGGCCAGATCGAAGACCATTAGCCAAGGCTCCCGATTCCTCACACCGAGGGCATCACAAACGTTCAAGTGGTACTCCAGCCGTAGCGAAGTGGTGAACTGGAAAGAGATCCCCCAGGACGCCGAGACGATCGTGGAGTGGTCCGAGCGGCTGAAGAGAATCCACGGGAGCGTCGATTTTCGGCTACCCGTGGAGGTTGCCCGATGGCGGCTGTGGGAACGGCAATGGAGGGCTCCTATTTGGGAGGGAGGTCCGGCCCAACTGCCCGACGGCCGCGACATGGCTCAAGTCGCCCAATGGTTGAGGACAATCGGGGAAGAGTACGACGCCAAGTACGTGCTGACGGTGGCCCGACCGCGTCTGCCGTTGCCCGAGGTCTGCGGGAACCGTTCCTACGTAGTCTATTCGCTCGAATAAGACGAACGAGCCGGCTACTGCCCACATCACGCGGCCCTTCCCTTCCTCCACTTTATCGTATACCATCATGGCTCGCCCAATCCCCAATCCCCAATCCCAAATCCCCACCCTCCCATGCAAGCTGCGATCTTCGATATGGACGGCCTGATGCTCAACACCGAGGAGGTGTACACGCTGGTCGGAACAGAACTGCTCGCTCGACGTGGATACGAGTTCAGCGACGAATTGAAGAACGCGATCATGGGACTGCGCCCGCAGCCGACGTTCGAGACGATGATCCGTTGGCACGCGCTGGACGAAAGCTGGCAACAGATGGCGGCCGACTCGAACCAGATCTTCCTCGCTCTGTTGGACGAACATCTGGCCCCGCTGCCCGGGCTGTTCGACCTGCTCGATGCGTTGGAGCGCGCCGAGGTACCCAAGGCGATCGCCACGAGCAGCGACCGTCGGCTAGTCGAGGCCTGCCTATCGCCGTTCGACTTGCAGGGCCGTTTCCAATTCGTACTCACGGCCGCCGACGTCACGCACGGCAAGCCCGAACCCGAGATCTACCTCACCGCAGCGTCCCGCCTCGGCCTGCCGCCACAGGAGACGGTCGTACTCGAAGACAGCCAGAACGGCTGCCTGGCCGCATCCGCCGCCGGCGCCTACACCGTTGCCGTGCCGGGCGAGCACAGCCGCGATCAGGATTTCAGTTGCGCGTCGCTGGTCGTCGAGAGTTTGGCCGACAAGCGGTTGTACGAGGCGTTGGATCTGGCTTGTGTCCGTCCGGGCGGACCGTTAGAATAGTTGGCTACCGCCGGAGAGATTTTTCATGCCCAGCGACAGCGAGAGTATCCGTGCGGCGATTGAGCTGCGCACCCGCTACATGCGACGGGTACGTGAGAATCGCTCGCCCGGCGATCGACTTGCCGATTTTGCCAAGCTACAGCAAGCTTCGATGAAAGTGCTGCTCGCATCGCCGCGCGGCTATCGGCACTTTATCGAGAGAAACCTGCACTGCCGCCGCGTAGAGGTCATTGATGGAGAGTGGAGACCCGTTTCACCTGCTCGACGTTCTCAGTTGCCATGACGTCCCCTTTGTCATCATTGGGGGCCACGCGGTAACCTATCATGGGTTCGTGCGTGCCACGGAAGATACGGACGTTGTCTTCCAGCGTACGCCCGAAAGCGAATCGGCGTTGCTGGATGCCTTGACCGAGATCAACGCGTGTTGGATCGGCGATGAGATCGATCCGGACACCACCGTGGAGCGGACCTTCCCCGTCTCGCTGCCGTACATCCGCGGCAATCGGGTGATGATGCTCGTTACCGACTTCGGATTCCTGGATATCTTCGACTACATCCCGGGTTGTCCGGACGAGCCGGTCGAGCAGTTGTTCGACACTGCCGTGGAGCACGAGCGATACCGGTATGCTTCCTTGCGGTGGTTGAGAGCCATGAAAGCGGCTGCCAATCGCCCGCAAGATCAGACCGACCTGGAGAACCTCCCCACCGATCCGTAATCCACGTGTCGGCAGCGGGCGGATAGACGGTTGCATGAGGCGTTTTGGGGGAGGTGGCCGACCGTCATCCCCACCCCCCCGAACGCAGTCGGGGGGCGTTGAAAGTTATTCTTCATTCTTCCACCTCCACCCGATAACAAGCCGCCTCCCCGGCGTTGCGAACCAACAGATAGGAACCGGACAGAGCAATGTTGTTCCATGTCTTGCCGTCGATGGCTTGGAAGCGTCCCAAGACATGCTCGCCAGGCTTGGGGCTGGCCTCGATCAGCAGTAGTTCGCCCGACTCGGCCAGGACCAGCAGTAGATCGCCGACGCGTAGGATCTGTCCGTGACCGTATCGGCCGTCTTTCCATACCCGGCGACCGGTCTCCAATTCGATGCACTCCAGGATGCCGTCGGACAGGCCGTAGACGTGGCCTTGGTAGATGCATACGTTGGTGAATTTGGTCCGCATCACACGGCTACTGCCCCAGACCGGCTTGGTGTTGAACGTGCCATCGCTCTTAGGCAGCAACTCGATCAGCGTGGCGCCCTGGCGATATCCCTTGGAAAGAAAGACGCGATCCGCCGCCACGGCAACCGGCTGCGAAACGTTGGCGTCGCTGCTGCTATTGCCCGGCCAATCGTGCTCCCAGAGGACGTCGCCCGTCTCCGGATCGTAACCGCCGGCGTAGTTCTCGCTGACCAGCAGGACCTGCTCGACGCCGCCGAGCGTAGCCAGCACGGGCGACGCGTAAGCCACCTGCCGGTTGCCACCCCGCCAGAGTTCCGTGCCGTCGTGTTTGTCGTAGGCAACCAGCGACACGTAGTTTCGCGACGACGTGCCGCCCGCCGGTACGATCAGCCGATCGCCGATCACCAGTGGCGAGCCGGCTCGTCCATAAGGTACGTCACTCTCTTCCTGCTCCGGCGTCACGTCGAATTCGGCCCACAGGTCTTTCTCCCAAACCACGTGGCCGTCGGCGCCGTCGAGACAGAACAGCCGTCCGGTCGCCCCCAACGTGTAGACCATGCCTTCGTCGATCGTCGGGGTAGCCCGGGGTCCGACGCCGGCCAGAATGGTCTGGAATCGGGTTTCGATCGAGAGGCTCCAGCGGAGCTTGCCCGTTTCGACTTCGTAGCAGGTAACCATCTCCAGCGGGCCGCGTTGCTCCTGCGTGACCGCGAACCCGTTGACCACCGAAAAGGCCGACCAACCGGCCCCGATTTCCTTCCGCCAGACGAGTTTCGGCGGCCGCCGGTCCCAGTCGCGGGCGAGCCGGACGTTCTCCACCGCCAGGCGCCGCGACGGGCCAAGGAACTCGGGGAAGTCGTGCTCGCCGGTCGTGCGCAGCTCAGTGAAGGTGCCGGTCGCGTTCGGAACCGAGAGCAACTCGTCGGGCTTCGGCGACCAGCGCCAGGCGAACCGCGGAATCAATTCGCTGCTGGTGCTATCAATGCAACAGAGCGCCGCGGTTACGGTCACGGCAGTTAGCAAAACGAGCGGCGGCGTCCATCGCAACCATCGGGGGAAACCACTGAGATAGGTGAACCATGACAGCAGAGTCATCAGGCCCAAAAAGGCGGCGATCAGCGTCACCACGTTGGCCGTGGCGCGGTCGGCCGTCGCGTCGGTCGTACGCACCGTGACGATCACACCTGCGGTTACGCCAAGCACGCACCAGACCCAGATCGGCGGAAAGCGCCGCCGGGGTTTGTTCGATGGTACGGTTGTCTGCTGCGATTTATCCATGCTCGTGGTGTATCCTCAATTCCCAATACAAGCTCGAAGCGCAAGCGAGTGTATTTCGTCATATGTAATCCACTCGCTTGCGCTTCGAGCTTGTATCTGTCGCCAACCAATAAACCTACTCGGCGGGCGTGTTCCAGGCAATACTGAATCCGGCCTTGCAGAGCCACTCGGCCATCTCCGCGGCGCTGCGGTCGTCGGTTACCGGGAACTGACCGGCGACGCCGACAGCGGGAGACGTTGCGTGCGATTGCGCCGAACCGTCCTCATAGCCGCCGGGTACCGTTGAACTGCCGGCGCTGAGTTGCGTGATGCAGATCTTCGCCAGGCGGTTTCTCAGCACCACCGATTCCCGCGTCGAGAGCACCAGCTCGGCCCGGGGAAACACGATCCGCAACGTGCAGTACAAGCGCACGAACGTTTCGTCGTCGATCGGATAGGGCGTCTCGAACCCTGCCGGCGCCTCGTGAATCCGCGGCAGGCTGAAGGCAACCGTGCGACCGGGCAGTGCCGATTGCAGGTCGTCGCCATGGCGTAACAACGCCAACAGATCCTCGCGCGGATCGGCCAGCCCTAGCAGCACCCCCAGTCCCAGCCGACCGATGCCCGCACCGGCCGCCCGCCGCAATCCTTCCAACCGCCATTGGTAAGAGGTCTTGCTGCCGCGGGGATGGTAGAGCGTGTAAAGTTGCTCGTTGTAGGTCTCCTGATAGAGCGTCACGCCGCACGCCCCGGCCGCGGCCATTTCGGCGTACGAACCGGCCGTCTGCGGGGCGATCTCCACCGCCGGCCGAACGCCCCGCTCGACCAGGGAGCGAATGATCTCGACGAAATACTCCGTCGTGGTCAAACGCGGAAAATCGCCGGCCACCAGCAGAAGGTGCTCGAAACCGCGGTCCTGCAGAATATCGGCCTGTCGCAACGCCTCGTCCACCGACAGATGCTTCCGCTGGATCGCTTCCGGCGCACGGAAGCCGCAATACGCACAGTGGTTCACACAATGGCTCGACAAATAGAGCGGCGCATAGAGCAACATCCGCCATCCGCTACCGCCGGGCGGCGTGAAGTGCTCGGCCGTCAGTTCCGTCGCCCGACGAACCAGTTCCTCCAGCGGCGTGGCCGGATCGAGACACCCGGCGGCCCGACCGAGCGGTTCGCTCGTCGGCGAATCGGTTTCGGTGTTCGTTGGATTAGTACACATTAGCGGTGTCGGCATAGTCCATAATGGTGGTGTCTGGCGCGTTCCGTCGGGTCCATCATATCGTCGGCAGGGGTGGGCGGTGAAGGCGGGGTGGTTACCGGGGGAGATTTCGGGGAATACCCCAGCAAATCACCGCAATCTCGCTATGGCAAGTAGCCGAGGCCGGAAGGCCACGGACGGGCGGGGCCACAAATAGACCATCGCAACAGCTCTTGACGTTCCGTGGGCTTCCGCCCTCGGCTAGTCGTGGGATTCCCGCACTCTGGCGAGTGCAGCTACCCAACCCTTGTCGCGGCGGGGCCACCGGGATAAGCTAACACGGAATACATCAATGGAATCCTCAAACCCCACAAAGAGGAGTGTTATGAAAGCACAATGTAATCTCCGGCGACGTGAATTCCTCGCCGCTGCCGGAGCCGTTGCGAGTGCCCCCTACTTGCTTCCGTCAGGCGTCCTGGCGGCCCAGGGAAAGAAGGGAGCCAACGAGCGAATCAACGTCGGTCACATCGGCATGGGCGGCCGTGCCAGTAGCCTCTATCGCGAACTGAACGGTCTGCGCGACAAGGGCGAGTGTCAGAGCGTCGCGGTCTGCGACATCGACGAGAGTCGGCTAGCCAGGGCGGCCAAGACGTCCCCAGGGTCCGCCGTCTATCGCGACTACCGCTACATCCTCCAACGCAAAGACATCGACGCCGTGGTGATCGGCACACCCGACCACTGGCACGGCGTGCATTTCGTCCACTCCGCCGAGAGCGGCAAGCACATCTACTGCGAGAAGCCGGCCTGCTGCACGCTCGAAGAGAGCAAGGCGATGATAGATGCGGCCAAGAAAGCCGGTATCGCTTCGCAGATCGGCTCGCAAGGCCGTTCGCAGCCGGAAGCCTACTCGATGCACCGCTACCTGGCCAACAAGGCGATCGGCGACGTCGACTACGTCGAGTGTTTCCATTACCCCAGCCCGGAAGACCGCAGCAACACGCCCAACAGCGATCCCCCACCCGAGCTCGACTGGGACCTATGGCTCGGCCCGTTGCCTTGGCGACCGTTCAACAAGCGGTACCTGCACGGCGTGTTCCGCTGGCTATTGGAATCCGGCGGCGGCCAGATCCGCGACCGCGGTGCCCACGTCATGAGCTGCGCCATGTACTGGATGGGTGCCGACGGCACGGGCCCGGTCTCCGTCGAGGCCACCGGCACGGCCCCGACGCAAGGCCTCTGGGACAGTGCCATCACGATGAACGTGACCTACACGTTCAAGAACCCCGACTGGAAGATGACCTGGACCCAGATGTCCAACGACGACGTCAAGCGGAAATATCCGCCCGAGACGCGCGTCGGCGGCGAGCCGGGCGGGCGAATCAGCCGGCCCGGTTATGGTGCCGTCTACCACGGCAGCGACGGCAAGTGCATCCACTGGGGCGGCGACGGCGGAACCTGGGCCGAGAAAAAGGTCCGCGACTGGGAAATTCCCGCTGGCGGCAAAGACGTTTACCGTAGCCCCGGCCACATGGAAGACTGGTTTGTCGGCATCCGCACCGGCAAGAAGTGCATCATGGACATCGAGTGGGGGGCCGGCACCGCCAACCTCTGCGTGCTCGCCAACATGTCCTACATCCTGGGGCGGAAGCTCAACTGGGACCATGAAAAGTGGACCATCGTCGGCGACGAAGAGGCCCAGCGGATGTTCAGCCGTCCACAGCGATATCCCTACGTGCTGTAGACGTCACTTACGAATCGAACCTTGCATAAACGAGGAAAAACATAATGGAAGAATTGACACTTGATGCTTTGATCGCAGCGATCAAAAGCGACGATCCCGAGCGACGCACCAAAGCCATGCTGGCTGCCGGCAGCGTCGGTGCCGCCGGCATCCGCCCGTTGGCCAAACTGGTCGCCACCGGCGAACTGGAGGTCGCCCGGGCGGCCACCCGCGCGATGTGGAAAATCGTCCGCACCGTCGGCGCACCCGGTTTCGACGCCGCGAAAAAGAGCGCCGTTGTTTCGGCACTTACCGGCCTGCTGGTCGACGCCACTCAGCCGGCCGCCGTGCTTCGCGAAGTGATCTGGATGCTCTCGGAGATCGGCGGCGACGAAACGATCGCCGCGATGGGAGAGATTCCGGGCCTGTTGGAAAACAAGGAGATCCGCGAAGACGCCCGCTGTGCGGCCGAGCGGATCCCAGGCGCCGTGGCCGTCGACGGCCTGAAGGAGGCCCTCGAAGCCGCGCCCGCCGACTTCCGCAACGCGATTGCCCAGTCGCTACGAGTTCGTGGTGTGAAGGTCAGCGAGAAGACCTATCCCAACGAGAAACTCGTGCCGACCAAGCAAACGGAAGTCAAGCCGGTCGCGCCGTAGGACCGGCAAGTATTTAGCCCCGAGTGAATACACCCGGGGTAGTGGAGCGGAAGTTGGGGCGGCAGTTGCACTGCCGCCCCGGCGGATCAGCCCTGCGTGTGGCAGTGCAACTGCCACGCGAACGGAGCACGCCAACACTCCCCCCGTGTATTCACGGGGGGCTAAATTACTTCGTATACTCCGCACG
>JABMRB010000518.1 GCA_013202865.1 Candidatus Nealsoniibacteriota bacterium
CGTAACACCATACAGGACAACGAGTTATGCACATTGACGAAAACCGTGTTTGGCAGGAATTGCGTTAAATCACTTACGTCGACGGCCGGTGCCGGAGGATTTGTCTAACTCGTGTTATTTCAACATGTTACGGCGAGGCCTGTTTCTCATCGGTTGCCGTAAGTCAAGTTCATGCCACCCAAACTAATGCGCTGTTTGCCGTGAATTTGGGTGGCATTAGCCGTTTACTAAAGAGGGCGGTTCTTCGTGGTGTGGGCGTCCGGCCTGGACCACATACCACACAGGCGAGACGCCTGTGCCACAAGCTTTTTCTCTCGTTGCCAAGCTCCGCCTGGCAACGCAATGTCTTCGAGGCTCCGCCTCGCCGAAGCGGGAGTTACGCACCCCAGCGAACCACGTTGCCCGGCTGTTCCAACAACCGGAGCCTCCCCCACGCCGCACTCCCAGGCTCCACCTGCGGCCACGTCTCGCCCGGCGTCCAACGCCGAAGACGTTCCACATCATAGCCCGGGGTCAGCGAAGCGGTGTAGCCGCGGAACGCCACCCCGGGTTATGCGGCCGAGAAGAAAAATCCACCCTGAAGGGGTGGCACCCCCACGACTCGTATGCTACAATCACCGCGGTCGGTCGGGAACGTTATTGGGCAGCGGCGCGCCCGATTAACAATCTGAGGCTGCTCAATAAACAGTAGTTCGATGCAAGACAGATGAAGTACCTTCAGTCACTCATATACCTCATTGTTTTCGGTTGTGCTGTTGGTCTGCTGATGTACGCCAATACCAACTATCTCAACAAGGGCGACCCGAAATTCGGCAAAGGTGGCTGGGAAATCTATTGGCCCCTCTGGTCAGCGTTCTACGCCCCGCTACTCCTGATAGGTTTCGCCTTCATCTGGATTCGGCGCGATCCCCGGCGATCCGTTACACTTCATCTTGTGTACCTTCTGCTAGTACTCGTAGTCATGGAGGTCTCGTTTGTTGTTGATATCCAGTGCCAACCACGGCAGCAATGAACATCCCGGAACCTTCCACACTGTTGATGCTGTTGTGTGGAGTGGTTGCGTTGGGTTGGTGGAGGAGGAGGGGAGTGAGGCGGTAGTTCGACAGTTTACTAACGGCCCCCCCCTCTGTCGGGCCAAACCAACTGCCGGTTTTCTCGCTAGATCGGTGGGGATTGCCGAAAATCCGACGTATGGGGCATAGAAAACGCTTGCGTTCTTTCAGATTTTCTGTACGATAGACATGGTTACTGAATTCTACGTCTTGAGATAGTAGTTTTCCGAACGTCGGAGGCAGCGTCTTTCAGCATCCCGAACCGACCGTCAACCTGTGGCGGTGATTCTCTGGGGATGCTGCATCGACTCCTTGGCTGGGGTTGATTTTCCGTAATGATTTCAGGCGGTGGCAATCCGCCTTTTCCCTTAGTTGGAGGATAGTAGGATGTTGCGTTTGATAAGTTGCTTGGCGGTGTTGGTGGTCTTTGAAGTTGCGGTGCCGTGTGCCCAGGCCGATCTGGTCGGCTACTGGACATTCGAGGACGACAGCGTGGCCGACCTTTCCGGTTCCGGCAACCACGGAACGCTCTGGGGCGATCCGGCCTACGTCACCGATTCGCCGGCCGTGCTTGGCGGCACGTCGCTCGCGCTGGACGGCACGGGCGACTTCGTCAATGTGACGCAGAACTCGAACCTGCCGATCTCGTCGCAACCGGCGGCAACGATCTCGATGTGGGTCAAGGGTGGCCTGCAGAAGGACATGCGGATCTTCTCAGAAGGACGGAGTACCAGCCTGAAGCCCTTGTACAACCTCGGCACGGATAACACGGGCACTACCGAGGCATTTGATCTGTTTGTGCGCGACAATACTAACAGCGAGCGTGCCAGTCACATCAAGTCGGTAACGCCCGTATTCGACAACTCATGGCATCACATCGCCTTTGTCGACGTCAGCGGTTTGGCCCAACTGTACGTCGACGGCGTGCTCGACGCCACGTCGTTCAACTATACCGACGCCCCGCTGACCGCCGATCGAACCACGATCGGTGCGATTCTCCGTGCCGCTCCTGGCAACTATTTCACGGGCAACATCGACGACACGGCGATCTGGAACTCGGCGCTAGGCCCGAGTGCGATTGCGGATCTTGCCGATGGAGCGTCACCGCTTTCGATTGCCGAGACCGATACGGAGACTGTCACGGTCCGATCCGACGCCACATGGCGGACATTAGCAGGGACAGAGTCTGTCTCCCCCGACTGGATCTCGACGATCGACTTTGATGAAACCGGCTGGGAGAGTGCGTTCCAGTCACCTTCCGGTGATAACATCTGGCATACCAGTAACCTGGGGCCTCAATCGCCAAACAGCGCCCGGTTCCGCTACGTGTTTGACCTCGCCAAACCGGTATCCAGTGCCTCTGGGGTGTTTGGCTTTGATGATGACGGATCGGCGTTCATCAACGGCATCGAGGTGGTCAATGACTACAACGGCCACGCTTCGGGGTTCAACCTCGCGCTGGATCCAGACTTATTCCAAGTCGGATCGAACCTCGTGGCAATCGAAGGGTTGAACCGACAGGCACCCTACAACAACATCGCCGTGGTTCTGGACATAACACTTGTCCCCGAACCCTCCACCCTCATCCTCTTGACCATGGGTGCCGTTGGTCTGCTGCCGTATGGCTGGCGACGGAGGAAAGCGGGTAGCAGACCGTGAGGGTGAACTGCTGAAAGAGATAAACGCATTAGAATTTGAGATGGGCGATAGTGCCTAAATCTCGGCAGCACCCGGCCAGACCGTCTATCTACCCGGCCACGGCCATGGATCACTCGCAACGGGCGGGTGGGCATTGTGGCAACCGTCCAGACTGATCCCCAGATCGTACCCGTGAGGGGTAAATCTGTGTCACGAATAACGTCACAAAAAAACGCCCAACACTGTCAGTGAAGGGCGTTTGTAAGTCGTTGTCGCACAAGGGTTTATAACCCTCGTTTGCGAGCACTTCTATGTCGGCATCACGCGTCGAGCGTATATCCGTCGCGGTAGATCGGCTTGACGATGTTTTCCAGGCCGGTGATGTTCTTGACCTTGAGGTTCTTGGCGTCCCACTCGACCTTTTCGCCGACGGCGATCTTCTGGCCGTCTCGCTCATCGTTGAGTTCGTTCGCCACCCAAACCGCCAGGTTACCCAAGAGGATGGTCTCGGTGAGCGGTCCGGCGTAGTCGGTGAAATTCGACATGGCCTGATCGCCACCCTTGATGGCCTCGACCCACTCGACGAAGTGGCCCGGCGACTTCTTGAACTCGACCTCCGGTTCCTCGACGTCACCGAGGATCTTGAACTCGGCCGCAAAATCGTTGGGCGAGTAGAGC
>JABMRB010000519.1 GCA_013202865.1 Candidatus Nealsoniibacteriota bacterium
GGTGAACACACCCGGGGTCGCTTGCAGATCCCCGCAAAATCCCCCGCCGTGTATTCACGGCGGGCTAAATAGGGCCGAATTCTTGCGAATCCGGCTACGAACCCCTATACAAACAGCCTGCTGACCGACTCGTTGCGATGGATCCGCTTGATCGCCTCACCCAACAACGGGGCTACCGAAAGCACTTCAATCAGGGAGATGTTCTTCTCGGGAGCCAGCGGGACCGTGTCGGTAATCACTAGCCGCTTGATCGGGGCACTCTTGATTCGTTCGATGGCCCCTCCACAGAGCACGCCATGGGTGGCGGCCAGGAAGATCTGCCGGGCTCCGTGCTTGTGGGCCATGTCGGCCGCTCCGCAGATCGAACCGGCCGTGCTGATCATGTCGTCGAAAATCACGGCCGTCTTCCCTTCGACCGAGTCGCCGATGACGTTGGCCTGCTGCGTGCTTTCGGCACTGGTGCGGCGTTTGTCGATAATCGCCAGTTGACCGCCCAACTGCCGCACGTGCCAAAGTGCCCGTTTGATGCTCCCCTCGTCGGGACTGACCACCACCAGGTCGTTTTCGGGTAAGCCCATGTTGAGGAAGTGTTCGTCGACGACCGGGGAGGCGTAGAGATGGTCTACGGGGATGTCGAAAAACCCTTGGATTTGAGCGGCGTGCAGATCCATGGTCAACACGCGGCTGGCCCCTGCCTCGGTGATCAGGTTGGCCACCAGCTTGGCCGTAATCGGCACCCGACCTTCGTCCTTGCGGTCCTGCCGGGCGTAGCCGAAATAGGGGATCACGGCGGTGATTCGCTCGGCACTTGCCCGGCGGAAACAGTCGATCAGGATCAACAGTTCCATCAGGCTCTTGTTGACCGGCGTGCAGGTGGGTTGGATGATGAAGACATCGCGACCGCGAACGTCCTCCTCGATCTTGCAGGCGATTTCCCCGTCGGGAAAGTCGGAGACCGCCAGCCGCCCCAAAGGCAAACCGAGATAATCGCACATCCGCTGGGCCAGTTCGGGGTGGGCTCGGCCACTGAATAGTTTCAGGTCGTTCATGGGCGGGTAGTGGGTAGTGGGTAGTGGGCAGTAAGTGGCAAGCCCAAACGCCCCCCGACTGCGTTCGGGGGGGTGGGTAGTAACGGCTAAACGGGTAGTTGGCTTGGGGGGGTCATCTCCGCTTCGACTAGCGCTAACTGGTCGAATGTGTTGATCGTCAACGCTTCGCACGGTTGGAGCACGGGCAGGGCGCGGACTTCCCGGCCTTGGGCAACCAGCACGCCGGGCGAATCTGTGATGTAGTATTCTCCCTGGGCGTTGTCCGAGCGGAGTTGGTCTAACGTCAGCAGCAGGTCGCGGCAGTTGAAGACGTAGTAGCTGAGATTGACTTCGGTGATCTTGCGTTGCTCGTCCGTGGCGTCTTTCTCTTCGACAATACCAATGAATTCGCCTTGCTCGTCACGAACGACCCTCCCCAGACCGTGGGGATTCGGTTTGTGGGCAGTGCCCAGGATGGCGGCGGCCGGGCGACGCTCGTACTCGGCCAGCAAGGCGGCGACCGATTCGGCCCGCATCAACGGGGAATCACCTGCCACGACCATCACCGGACCGTCGTACTCGGCCAGCAGGTCGCGGCAGCACATCACCGCGTGACCGGTCCCCAATTGCTCGGCCTGCAAGGCGAATTCGACGCCCGGCCGATCCTTCAATATCTGGCGGACCAACTCGGCCCGATAGCCCACCACAACGATCGTCCGCTCGATGCCGCCAGCGGCCAAGGCGTCCAAAACGTACAGGATCATGGGCCGCCCGCACACCTCGACGAGCACCTTGGGTAGGTCGGATTTCATCCGGGTACCCATCCCGGCGGCCAACACCACGGCTGTTTTCGCAGACATTATTGCAGTTTCCATTGGTTTCGACGATCGCCGGCTGCCCCGGAGGCGATTTCCTGCCGCCAACTTCCGGTTGCCCAGTATCTTGCCACGAAACGGGCCTTTCTTCCAGGGGGGCCAGAAATAGGGTATGTATTAGAGATTGGGATGATCCTTTTGCGGGGGCTGCCGGCTCAGGTGAGGCTGTCATGGTACGCACAATCGTCTTTCTCGTAATGCTGATCGCGACGCCCGCCGGTTCGGCCGTGACCCGAGCCCAGTCGGGTTCGGACGTCCGGCCGAGTGTGTACGAACTGGTGATCAACGGGGAACGCTTCCAGATCGAGGCAAATCGCCTGATTAAGCTAAAAAGCGAGAAAAATCCGGGTACCGGCTACGATGTCGCGTTGCGGATCGCCCCCTCGCAACGGCTGCGGCTCAACGCAGTTCAGTTCGACTACGATTGGCTCAGCAGGGTTCAAGACGACCACGGGCGAGACCGCCGAACCGCCCGGCTGACCCACGAGCTCGGTTTCACCATGCTGATCACCGACATGGGCCAGCCGCTGCCGGCCGAGGCTACGGACAAGGTCCTGAAAATCGTCGCCGATTCGGTTGGCGAGACCTTCACGGGCTTGCAGATGAAGAAAATCAATGTGGGCCAACCCCGCAATCGGACGTTCACCGGAACATCCGGACGGTGGGTGGCGATCCGCTACCGCGACGAACAAGATTCGGGGCACACGTGTCTAGTCTACGTGCTCAATGGCCCCAGCTTTGCCGTCTCCTGCGTCATCCAATACGTGGATGACGACCTGGAGGACGTGAAAACGCTGATCAAGAAGACGCTCGATTCGTTTCGGCCGCTCCGCTGAGCCCGTCGATTCATTTCGGCCGCTCCGCTGAAGCCATTGACACTGCCGCAATGTGCAGTAAAATGTGGGGTTTCCCCGGCGCAGGCCCTCCTGGCCGGGGTTATTGTTTTCATTAGAGCCCCCCGGAAGGAGGGCTTGAGGACCGCCCGTGCAAGAAGCCATCGAAAAGGCCGACGTGCTGATCGAGGCCCTGACCTGGATCCGCCAGTTCCGTGGCAAGGTCACCGTGATCAAGCTCGGCGGTAGCGTGATGGAAGACGATCAGGCGATGGCTCACCTGCTGTTGGACATCGTCTTCATGGAGACCGTCGGCATGAGACCGGTGGTCGTTCACGGCGGCGGGGCTGCAATCAGTCGAGCGATGGCCGAGGCCGGGCTTCAACCTCGCTTCGTACAGGGGCGCCGATACACCGACGACGCTACGCTGCAGATCGTCGAGCGGGTGCTGGCCGGCGACGTCAACGAACGACTCGCCCAGCGGATCAACGAACTTGGCGGCTGCGCCAAGGCGCTCAACTTCCGCTCGACCAACGTGCTTTCTGGACGGCGGATCCAGTTGCCCGGCCCGGACGGCACCAGCGTCGATCTGGGGCACGTCGGCGAGCCCACGCGGGTTGATCGGGAGACGATCGAGCAGCTTTGCTGCGAAGGGGTCGTGCCGGTGATCCCGTCAATGTGCGTTGCCGAGGACGGCGAGAAACTCAACGTCAACGCCGACACGGCCGCAACGGCGGTCGCCCGGGCGATGCAGGCCGAGAAACTGGTCTTTCTTAGCGACGTCAATGGCGTACGGCGCGACAAGGACGACGCAGACTCGCTGCTGCACTCGCTCAACATCGATAGCGCCAACGAGTTGATCGACAACGGTACGATCGAGGCCGGCATGATCCCCAAGGTTCAGGCCTGCCTCGAAACGCTCCAGCAAGGCGTTCACAAGGTGCATATTATCGATGGCCGGCTGCGACATTCGCTGCTGCTGGAAGTCTACACCAGCAAGGGCGTGGGAACGGAGATTGTTAAAGATAGTGGGTAGTGGATAGTGTGGCCGCTTGCGGCTTAGAAGCTTAGAACTCGTAC
>JABMRB010000520.1 GCA_013202865.1 Candidatus Nealsoniibacteriota bacterium
CCCGGCACGCCGGCGGTGTGGTAGTGGCCGATGTACTCGTGCCACTTGCGCAACCGCGTGATGATGTCGCCCTGCATGACCTGGATGTGGTAGACGTCGAACAGGAACGTCATCGAGGGGGACGAAATCCGCTTGCAAACCTCGCCGCACCATTCGACCGTATCGCCCATGTAGCCCGGATGTCCCTTCATCTCCACCGCGACCCGGCTGTTGAGTACCTCGATGCAGAGCTTGACCTTCTTCTTCTCCGCGTAGCCGATGACCTTCTTTAGCCCGGCCACGGTGTTGTCCAGGCCGACGTCGTCGGGGATGTTGTTGCGGAACCCGGAGAAGGTGATCACCGTCGGGAAGCCGGCCTCGGCACAGGCGTCGACCGCCGTCTTGACCTTGTCGATGCACATCTCGTGGTTCTTCTTGTCGTTGAATCCCTCGACGAACCCGTGACTGCCGGCCAGGGCACAAATCAGACCGTGCTTCTTGAGCGTTGGCCAATCCTCGGGCTTGACCAGTTCGACCGACTTAATGCCCATGGCGGCCGACACGCGGCAGAGTTCGTCGAGTGTCATTGGCTTAGGCGAGCAGTCGCCCAGGAAGCACCAATCGCAGACCGACTGGTTGATCCGCCCGTTGGTAACCACCCGTTTGATTTTCTGTGGCGCGGCCAGGGCCGAGCCGGAGATCCCGGCCGCAGCAGCCACACCGAAGGCAGCTCCCTTGAGCAGTCCGCGACGAGTCAAACCGGCCGACGTGTCCCTGAGATTCTCCGTAGTCATCGTGTGAACCCTTTTTTCGATCTTGTTTGCAGCCAAATGCCAGTATTCTCCCCGCTACGATACCCGTCGGCGGGCCGAAAAGCAAGCCTCGCGGTGCCGAGCCATCGAACGCCACCCCCCCCGTTGCCGCGGTAGGGGAGATTTGGCAGTAGACATCAGCCTTCCACAGGCGGGACGCCTGTGCCACGGGCGGCGATCAGGTATTCTTCGACAATCCGGCCGCCGATCAGATGCTCCTGGATGATCTGTTCGAGCACTTCGGGATCGCACCCGGCGTACCAGGCCCCCTCGGGATAGACCACGGCGATCGGTCCGCCGGTGCAGATCCGCAGGCAATTGGCCTTGGTACGATAGACGCCCCCGGAGCCGGTCAGCCCCAATTCGCTCAACCGGCGTTTCAAGTAGTCCCACGCCTCGAGCGACTGCTCCTTGCTCGAACACTTGGGTTTCGTCTGGTCGCAACACAGAAAGATATGCCGCCGGATTTCCGGCACACCCACCTGTTCGGCCCTGCGCGACAAGCTGGTTCGGGTCTCTTCGTCCACGGCTTGGGGTCCTCCGTCGTTGGATTGGTCGCTGTCGGATATGCCTCCAGGGAATCTTACGCCGGTCGGCAAGCCCTCCGTCACCAAGGGCTGCCGAGGGATTGAACGGCTATTCCATGCGCGACATCATGCAGTTTGCACACTCTTCTCTTCTTCTGCTGACGGCATCCGGTAGTATTGCCCGCCATCGGCAGACTGCCTACAATAGGGGTGTAGTCTCCACACTACGATGAAACCAACCCCCGGAGACGTGCCATGGAGATCAACACAATGGGCAAAGTGATCGTCTCGGCGCGAATGCAGAATCTGGCGGACGTCTATGACGCCGAAAAGGGGGCGATTTCTGCGGAAGGCATCCGTACCGTGGAGGTCACCGACGCCCTGGTCGATACCGGCGCCACCATGCTGTCCATGCCGCGATGGCTGGTCAGGCAGCTCGGTCTGCAGCGCAGCCGCACGCGAACCGCCCGAACCACCGCGGGTACGGCCGAGTTTGGGATCTACGGGGCCGTACGACTGACGATCCAAGGACGCGAGTGTATCGCGGAGTGTGCCGAGTTGCCCGACGAATGCCCGGTGCTCATCGGGCAAGTCCCGCTGGAATTGCTCGATTTCGTCGTCGATCCGGTCGGCCAGAAGCTCCTCGGCAATCCGGACCACGGCGGCGAGCAGATGATCGACTTGTTCTGAGGTGGCCGATTCGGTCCTTGTTCTCGACGGGACCGCCACGAAAAATCGCCGGCTACCGGTTCTCCACAGGCTCTTGCACTGCCGGCGAAGGTTGCTCCTCGACCGGCGGCTTAGGAACGTACTTGGCGTGCACGGCTTCGACCGCGGCCGATAACGGCATCTCTGCGGTGACGTTCAACAGACGCACCTTGCGGTCGACGATCTTTCCGCCGTCGAGGGTCAAGGTCAACTCGCCGATGTGCTGACCGAAACAACCGCTGTGCTGGATCACCGTCTGCGTCTCGGCGTTGAAGTCGAGCTTTGCGAATCGCTTGTGGTTGTGGCCACCGAAGATCACATCCACACGCGGCAAAGCGACGGCCAGCTTGCGGTCGGCCTCCAGACCGACGTGCGTTAGCAGCACAATCACGTCGACTTGCTCGTCCAACTTGGTCACCACGTCGCGTAACGACTCGTCGATCGGGAGGATTTCCAGCAACTTGTCGGTCCGCTGGCCAAAAATCGTTGTGGCCGTGCCGATGATCCCCACCGTAACGCCTTCGAGCTTGAAAATACGCGACGGTACGGCCTGCTGCGGCTTGATATCCTCCGGCCACCGGCAGTTGGCTGCCACCAGCGGCAGCGAGTGAGTGTCGATCAACTTGGCCAGCCGCTTGGTGCCGAACGAGTAGTCGTGGTTGCCCGGGATCACGGCGTCGTACTTGCACGCGCCGAGCATGGCCGCCATCGCTTCGCCGCGGGTGTTCAAGTCGGTCAGATCGCCCTTGTTGAACCAGTCGCCCGTGTCGACCAGCAGGACGTTGGGCTGCTGCTTCTTTTGGGCCTCGACGAACCCGGCGATTTGTGCCATCGGCGCCGAGTGTTCGTGCTGGTCGGACGTGTGATAGAACGTAACGCTCGTGGTCTTGGCGTTTTCCGCCGCACGGACCGATGCCGTCGCCGAGAGGATAACCAATAGGAAGAGGAGGAGGCGTTTCATGGTAGTACCTTCGTGTTCACTTGGAGCGACACTGTGCTGGATTACTTAGAACTCGTACACGTATTACTTCCCGATTTTGCTATGAGCTATGAGCTATGAGCAGTGAGCAGTGAGCAGTGAGAAAACCCATAGCCCATAGCTCA
>JABMRB010000521.1 GCA_013202865.1 Candidatus Nealsoniibacteriota bacterium
CATCAACGTGGGGCAGTACGCGATCGTCGGTTCCACCGGCCATGAGTACGTCCTGCCGGCCCAGTCTCTCGGGCCCGGCGAATTCCTCGTGGTGACCGAGGCTCAACTCGGCTTCCGCCCGGCCGACGAGGAGCGATTGACGTTGCTGACCCCCAACCGCTCCATGGTGGTTGACGGCGCCCGCGTGAAGAACTCGCTCCGCGGCCGTTATCCCGACGGCACCGGACGCTGGCTCTATCCGGTCACGCAGCCGACTGTCGGCACTCCCGGCGTGGCCAACGCGTTCGATTTCCACGACGAGATCGTGATCAACGAAATCATGTATCACGCGCCGCCGCAACTGTCCACTCCTGCCACGGGGGGGACGTACGAGATGACGATGTTGCTGTCGATCGATGAGACGACGATGTGGCGATACAACCAATCGGGTGCCGACCTCGGCGCCGACTGGGCCCGGACGCAGCATTCGACCTGGCAGCAGGGGGCGGCGCTGCTGAGCTACGAAACGGGCGGATTACCCGAACCGGTGCGCACGACGCTGAACTACCCGCGTGATAACAATCCGTACGTAGTAACCTATTACTTTGAAACGGAGTTCGAGTTCAACGGGAATCTGGCCGACGTGGAGGAGCTTCAACTGCGGCACGTCATCGACGACGGCGCGGTCTTTTACCTTAACGGAGAGAAGGCGTTCAGCTACAACATGCCCGGCACGTTCCACGCCGGCACGTCCGCCTTGGCAACCGTCGGCGACGGCAACTACTCCTCGCCGGAGACGTTTCCGAAGGAGGACCTGCGCGTCGGCACGAACGTCTTGTCGGTGGAAGTACACCAAGCCGGCTCCGACAGCAGCGACGTCACCTTCGGTATGGAGTTGACCACCCGTACACAAGTTATCCCCCCGACTCCTGCCGGGTCGTTCCAAGAGTCACCCGAGCAGTGGATCGAACTCTACAACCGCAGCGAGGCGGCCGTGGATCTCAGCGACTGGAGCTTCGATGAGGCCGTCGGGTACCAGTTCCCGCCCGGTACGGTGATCGCGCCGGGCGGCTATCTGGTAGTGGCCTGGGACGTGGCGGCGTTTGCAGCGAAATATCCGGACGTGGCGGTGGTGGGCAACTTCGACCGCGCACTGGGCAACGCCGACGACCGCGTCCTGCTGGTCGACGCCATCGGAAACCCGGCCGACGAGGTCCACTACTACGACGCAGGCCGCTGGCCGGGGTACGCCGACGGCGGCGGCTCGACCCTCGAACTCCGCGACCCGGATGCCGACAACGCGGCGGCCGAAGCCTGGGCTGCCAGCGACGAGACCGGAAGAAGCACATGGCAGACTTACACCTATCGCGGCGTCGCCACGGCCGACGGCATCGGACAGGACATCTGGCACGAATTCGTCATGGGATTACTCGACTCCGGTGAGTTGCTGCTGGACGACGTTAGCGTTGTGGAAGATCCCGACGGAGCAGCCATCCAATTGATCCAGAACGGTTCCTTCCAGGCCGACGCCATCGGCGCAGCCCCGCAGAAGTGGCGGCTGATCGGCAATCATGGCGGCCACCAGCGCAGCGTCGTCGTGCAAGATCCCGTCAATCCGGCCAACCGAGCGTTGAAACTGGTCGCCACCGGGGCAACCGAGCACGAACACAACCACGCCGAGACCACGCTTAGCAACGGCCGGCGCGTGACGGCCGGGAAGGAGTACGAGATCTCCTATCGGGCCAAGTGGATCGCCGGATCGAGTCAACTCAACACCCGACTCTACTTCAACTGGCTGCAGGCGACCACGCTGATCGACGTGCCTGCCCACGGCGGCACACCCGGAGAACAGAACTCGCAGTTTGAGCCGAACGTGGGCCCGACCTATCGGGATTTCCGGCATGCGCCCGTCGTGCCGGCCGTCGGAGAGCCAACTTCGGTGACCGTTGAGGCCGAAGACCCCGACGGCGTCGCGGCACTGGCGATCTACTACTCCGTCAACGGCGGCGGGTTTGCCAACCGGCCCATGTCGGCCCGGGCTGACGGCACGTACGGCGGAACCATTCCCGGCCAGGCCCGCGGCGCAATCGTTCAGTTCTACGTTCTCGCCTCGGACACGTTTGGTGCAACGTCGACCTACCCGGCCGCCGGGCCCGATTCGCGGGCCCTCTATACCGTGGCCGACGGTCGCGAGCGTCTCGGCCAGCGACACAATGTCCGCGTCCTGATGACGCCCGCCGACCGCAACCGTCTCTACGTCGACACCAACCGGCTGAGCAACCACCGGATGGCAGCCACGTTGATCTATGACGACCAGATCGTACATTACGACGTGGGCGTGCGGCTGAAGGGCAGCCCCTGGGGCCGAACGCACGACAACAGCGTCAGCCTCAACGTGAAGTTCGGCTCGGACGATCGTTTCCTCGGAGTACACGACGCGGTCGCGATTTCTCGCCGCCCCAAGAAGGAGATTGTCGCCAAACACCTGTTCAACGTGGCCGGAGGCGGACTCGACAGTTCGTACGACGACGTCGTCTACGCCGTCACGCCTCGGCCGCAGGACGACGGCGTTGCCCTGTTGAGCATGGCCCGCCACACGGACGTCTATCTCGACTCTCAGTACGCCAACGGCAACGACGGAATGCTCTACAACCTCGAACTGCTCTACACCCCCACCACGACCGTCGACGGGAATCCGGAGAGTCTGAAACGGAATTACCCCTACACGCACACCAACGGCCAAGTCGACGTCCAGAACCTGGGCAACGACAAGGAATCTTACCGCTGGAACTTCCAGATTCGCAACGGGCGTGCCCGCGACGACTATAGCCTGATGATCGCCCTGGGCCAGGCGCTGGAACTCAGCGGAGCCGAGTTGGACGCGGCCACCCGAGAACTGATGGACGTCGACCAGTGGATGCGCACGCTTGCCATGGCGTCGCTGGCCGGCAACGACGATTTCTACACGCGGATCTGGAACCACAACTTCCAGATGTTTCAACGGCCCGAAGACAACAAGATGGTCGCCCTGCCGTGGGACCTCGACCGGGCGTTCCAGTTAGGCACGACCTCGCCCCTGTGGGGTGGAGGACGAATCCGAAAGGTGATTACGCTGCCGGCCAACGAGCGGCTCTTCTATGGCCACGTGTGGGACATTATCCAGAACACCTACAACACCGCGTACATGGCCCCATGGACGTCACACTACGGGAGTTTGACCGGGGAGAACTACGGTGGAATCCTCGGCTATATCGGCAACCGGGCCAACTACGCGCTCGGTCAACTGCCGGCCCCGGTCCCCTTCAACATCACCACGAACAACGGCAATCCGTTCACCAGTAACGACATCGGCGTCACGCTGCAAGGCAAGGGGTGGATCAATGTGCGCGAAATCCGTCTGGCCGGCAGCAACGATCCGCTGACGGTGACGTGGACCGGCAAGGATACCTGGCAGCTCGACGTCCCGTTGGAATCCGGCGAGAACGTCATCACGCTCGAAGCGTTCGACTTCGACGATAGCCCGATCAGTTCCGATACGATTACCGTCACCAGCAGCGTCCCAGACCGGCCGCTCTGGGAGTCGTTGCGGATTACGGAGGTCAACTACGAGCCGGTCGAGCCGACGACGCAAGAAGAGGCTCTCGGCTTCGACGATGAAGAATTCTTCGAGTTCATCGAACTGCAAAA
>JABMRB010000522.1 GCA_013202865.1 Candidatus Nealsoniibacteriota bacterium
GAAGTTTTTTACGTTCGAGCAACTCGAACACGCCGTCGCCAGGGCAAACGCCACGGAACCGGAGAAGTTTCAGTTGGAGGAGACCACCAACGGAATACTATGGCTGGCCCGGTCCAATTACCACCTCGAACTCCCCCAGGACGCTGCCACTTCGGAAATTGTCATTTTACCCCATAGCGAAAATGAGAGCATGGGAATCGAAGACCTCCGCATGGTCCGCTTCATCGACGACGACGGCTCGGTGACCTACTTTGGCACCTACACCGCCTACAACGGCTACCACGTGTTGCCCCAGTTGATCGAAACCACCGACTTTCACCACCTCGCCGTCCACACCCTCAACGGGGCCCGGGCGAAGAACAAAGGAATGGCCCTGTTCCCCCGCCGGATTGACGGGCATTACGTGATGTGTTCTCGAATCGACGGCGAGAACCTGTACATCATGTACTCCGATATGGTCCACTTCTGGGAGACGGCTGAGTTGCTGAAAACCCCGCGAAATCCGTGGGAATTCGTGCAGATCGGCAACTGCGGCTCACCGCTGGAGACGCCCGAAGGCTGGCTCCTGCTTACCCACGGCGTGGGCCCGATGCGCCGCTACTGCATTGGTGCGATGCTGCTCGATTTGGACGACCCACGGAAGGTGATTGGCTCACTGGACGAGCCGCTGATCATGCCCACCGAAACGGAGCGTGAAGGCTACGTCCCCAACGTGGTCTACACGTGTGGCGCGATGATCCACGGCGACTACCTGTACATTCCCTACGCGATAGCGGACAAGACCACAAGCATGGCGTACGTGCCACTCGAACCGTTGCTGGAACGGCTCGTCAATTAGGAGAGACCGACCTCAATAAGTCTGAGAGAGCGTATTGGGAGAACGCCCGTTAAGACCGGTCCTCGTGCTCCATATCGGCTTCCATGTCACTGCGATATTGTAGCCGTTCTGCGATGTGCGCAGCAATGCACGACAGGAAGTTGGCGATTCTATCCATTGTATCCATCAAATGCCTCACGTTAATTTGAGGCAGATTCATCAAATGCTTGTTCCCCTTTTTGTCGAAGGGATACCGAAATGCCATCGAGTCTGGATCATGTTCATCAAGCTCTTTGAAACAACCATCCAGATAGTCGAGTTCTTTTGGCGATTCCGAATCGTAGTGCTGCTTGAGTAATTGTTTTGCTTCCTGCCAGAGGATGCTGAGTTTGTGTGTCTTGGGAAATCCATTGCCTTTGTTTTCTAGACGTCGTGAGCGAAAGATAATATCTTTGAGTGTCAGTTCGAGATAGTGGCGATATAGGAAGACCGCAGGGTACACCGCGCTATCGATGTACATTTCACGATTAACTGCCGCAGTAATGATGGCATCAGCAGCGTTCTTATAGTTTTCGCCATATTCGGCAAGTGATGCCCAATAAGGTGTTACTTTTGCATGGTCATCAATGTCACCACCAATCTTGAACAGTTGTTCGTTTTCCTGTGGCCAGTCCATTTTGCCCTCAATCCGAGTGCCTGTTACCCAAGGGACAAGTCAGCGGCACAAAATCCCAGACTCTTTTGTCAGTGCCGCCCCGTCGTCCGAGTGCATCGGCTCTTTGTTCATCGGCCATGCTGAAAGCTCCTTGCATGAATCCTTATCCAGTCTCGCGATACGGCCAGATACACCCTCGAAGGTGTTTGGTGTTTGGGGTCAGTGGTGTTTGGGGTCAGAGCGCACTTAGTTACTAGTGATAATAGCCGGTGCGTCACTAATGACTAAGTGCGCTCTGACCCCAGTGACACCAGTGACAGTGAATACCCGACAATCAGTGATGTCCCCTTTTCCGTCTCCCGCCTTCCGAGCCTTTTTTCCCTGACGGTTGCACTCGTAGCCCAATCTGTGGGGGAGGAGTCGGCCCGTCTGGAATTATTAGACTCAAATCCATGCCACCGCCGCTCATTTCAATCTGATGCAACAGGCGAGAGTCCCCGCGAGACGATTGCCGGTGAAATATGCTGTGTTTTCCCGTGCCGGTCTGCGATACAGCATGAACATGAATTGCCATGCTTGAAATCTGATGTTGTTGGCCGCGATAGGATACCGTGAATCCATTAACCGGTGGTTTTGCAATGAGAACCGCTTCTCCTTGTGGAGATCTCGCCAGTTTTTGCTGAAAAGCCTTTACTACGTCTGGGCGGCTTGGAAATAGTTGGTGGAATATTTTACAGTTCGCGTATTGAATTATCGGCCCGTGATCGTGGCCATGAGGGCACAATAGATGGCCGTGGTGCCAAAAGTCCTTCACGTCCGGCACTTCAATCGGCGGCAGGAAGAAGATTTTGCAGACGTGGGGAGGCTTCTGAAAGGTGCAGGTTCCCGGCCCGGTCTTCGACCAGTCCTTTTCCTTGGCTTCGTCCAAGGTCAACAACTCAACATCAAGCCGCGTCGCTTTTTCTTTCGCGCCTTTTGTGAAACCATTACGAGAAACTATCACGAACTTATCCACTAGCACACGGCATTCCCCACGATATTTCTGGCACAATGCGTCGAATGCACCAATATCCAGCTTCCTCCCTTCATCTTTAGCCTCAACGGCAACCTTCATCGTGTATGGGCCATAGGGACCCTCTATTAGGACATCGACTTCCCTTGTAGTTGCCAGGCCGAAAACTTCCACCTCTGCCGAGTCAGTTATCTTGGCCCCCTTAGGCGCAAGCGTTCGTTCAATCAAACTGACCAATTCTTGGAAGTCATTCGTTCTAGCTGGCATACCATACCCTTACTTTGTAGCGATAAGCAGTGTTCAGCCTCCCAATGAGACAGGATACTCAATTTCCGAAGGGCGTCAACGCTCCCAGTGCGAGGGCAGACGCACAAAACGCACATTCTGGATTATTGCAAAAAGAAAAGGAAAAGAAAAGGTGCCAGCCACCAAATCCAGGGATAATGGGTAGCATGCACAGCTATTCCCCCCCGCTTATTTTCTTCGGACGACCGCGTGGTCGCATAGTCGATTCTAGACGAAGTTGTTTTGCGGCACCAGCGATCCACTGAACCGCGAATGGGGGTCAGGAATCTTTCTTAGAGACTGGGGATGGATTTGTCAGCTAGGAGCGACCGACTCCAACACGTCGTTCAGAGCGTATTGAGCGACCCCCGTTGCCGTGTCGGCCGCGCCATAGTACACCAACAGGTGATCCTCTCGGCGAACCAGCCCCGTGGGAAACACGATGTCCGGCAGGAATCCTGACCGGTCGAACTCCTGCTCGGCTACCATCACGGGCGGGGGGGAGAACCCGATCCCCCGTTCGGGCTGATCCAAATC
>JABMRB010000523.1 GCA_013202865.1 Candidatus Nealsoniibacteriota bacterium
CCAGATCGGACGGTTCGTCCAGACGTGAACTTCCTTGACCGTGCCGATCGCGCCGGCCCGCATCAACGCCGCCGCGCGGCGCAACCCGCCGCCGGCCGTTCCCTGGTTGCCCATCTGCGTCGCCAGGCCCTTCTCCTTGGCGACCTGGCCCATCAGGCGGGCCTCGTAGATCGAATGGGTCATCGGCTTCTGGCAGAAGCAGTGCTTGCCCATCCGCATCGCCATCAGTCCGGCCGGGGCGTGGCAGTGGTCGGCCGTGCTGACCGTGACCGCGTCGATGCTCTTGCCCATCTCGTCGAGCATCTTGCGGAAGTCGGTGTAGGCCTTGGCCTTGTCGAACTTCTTCTTGGCTCCGTCGAGCCGGGCCGTGTCGACGTCGCAGATTGCCACCATGTCGCCGCGGCGTCCGGCGTCGGCCGAGTCGCTCGAACCCTTGCCGCCGATCCCCACCGAAGCGAACGCGATCCGCTCATTGGGCGAGTTGCTCTCTTGGGCTTGCACCCCGCCGGCGACCCAGAAGCCGATCCCGGCCGCAGCGCTCGTTTGCATGAATTGACGTCGATTGGTCTGTTGTGGCATAGCGTGTAGCTCCTTTGCTCGTGGCGAGCGGTTCAGGTGGGGATCTGCCCTCGGTGTCTTTTTGCCTCGCACCCATCATAACACGGGCCGCGTCGTGCGAGAACAGCGACATTCTGCCCGAGAGTATTTCGGGAAAAAAGTGCCACCCCTTTCGGGCTAGAGGCTCATGGCGTCGCGGCCGGTGCCCCGGTATACTCAGCACACAATTGCTCGCCCACCTCGAAAGGAAACTGAAATGGATCGTCGAGAGTTTTCCAAGAACACGTTGATGCTCGGTATTGGCACGCTGGCCGGCTCGGCCGTCACCGGGCAGGGACAGGCCGCTGAGCACCCCGGCGCCTTCTACGAGGAGCCGTCGAAGAAACTGCCCGTGCGGAGGTTCGACGTCATCGTGGCCGGTGCCGGCACGGCAGGCGTGGTGGCGGCCGTGGCGGCGGCAAGGCAGGGGGCCAAGACGGCGCTGATCGAAATCAAAGGCTATCCCGGCGGAACGGCCACCGAAGGCGGCACCGCCCTGCACAGCTTCTACAACCTCTGGAAGGCCTTTCCCGGGGCAAAGAAACGTCAGGTCGTCCGCGGCATCCCGCAGGAGATCATCGACCGGCTGGCCAAGATCGGCGGCACCTCCGGACACGCCGAGATGTCGCAGGGGTACAACTACGACTCCGTCTGCACGGCCATCGACACGGAAATGTACAAGCTGGTGACCTTCGAAATGCTCGTCGAGTCGGGCGTCTTGGTCTGCGTCAACACGCTGCTGGCCGGCGCGATTATGGACGGGCCCCGTATCCGTGGCGTCATTGCCGAGAGCCGCTCCGGCCGCGAAGCCTTCTACGCCAAATCATTCGTCGACTGCACTGCATACGGTGATCTGGCCGGATTCGCGGGGGCAAAATACACCGAGCCGAACGACTACCCCGTCTGCAACAGCATCGGCGTGGCCAACGTCAGTGTTGAGAAGTATCACGAGTTCCTCCGAAAGCACGACGCCCTAACCGAACGGGCCGAGGGCGTCCGTAGCGGCGCGGACGGGCAGATCGTGCGGCTCAACGGCCGGTCGGTTAATCTCCCGGCCGGGTTCGCCCAGGAGGCCCGTAAGATCGGCATGTCGATGACCACGACCACCGTGCGCGACAACTACTTCATGTTCGTCAAGCTGAATCTCAAGCTGCCGGTCAGCCCCACCAACCGAGATGCGGTGGCCCAAGGCGAGTTGGAATTGCGGAAGCGTCAGGCCAGAGCGATCGAGTTGTTCCGGGAGTACGTGCCGGGCTGCGAGAAGGCGTTCATCGCGCGGACCAGTCCCAAGCTGAACATCCGCCGCGGCCGGCTCATCGAGTGCGACTACGACGTCACGCACGAGGACGTGATTGAAGCCCGGCATTTCGACGACGACGTGGCGGCCTACGGTTTCCACGACTCCGCTCCGCGGTTGCAGATCGCCGGCGGCGGCACGTACGGCATTCCGTATCGGGCGCTGCGCGTAGCCGGCATCGAGAACCTGCTGGCGGCCGGCATGATGATCACGTCCGACCACCGCGCCCACATGTCGACCCGCAACACGGTCGCCTGCATGGCCCAAGGCCAAGCCACCGGCACGGCCGCAGCGTTGTGTGCGGCGAAGAACGTGGGAACGCGAGAGTTGCCTTATGGCAGTTTGCGAGATGCCCTGCAAAAGGGCGGCGTCTACTTTGAGGCGTAGGGTGGGTCGAGGCACGAGACCCACGCGGTCGTCTCCCGCAACGATCGCAAGCCGCGAGCCGCGGGGCTTGCCCCCGCGCACGTCGCACCGTTGACCCGCACAAGAATAGATCGCCGGTTGGTGGTGCGGCGCGGGGATGAACCCCGCGGCTCGCCTTGCCCGATCTTGCGTCGCGGAATCCACTCTCCCGGCCCAGTTCCCATCGCACCGGGTGAGCCGCCGTATTCACTACTGGACCGCCACGCATAGGCGTACCGCGGCGACCAACTCGGACTGATCAATTCGAGTGTGGCGCCTTTTCCGTCGGCTCGGTGGGGCCAGTCGTTGGCATCGTCGAACTCGAAATCGATCGCGCTGCGAAGCGCCAACCGTTCGCCGTCGTCGAGGTTTCCTTCATACTCGCCGATAACGAGGACGTCTGCCTGATAGCGGATCTCGAACGCGGCGCGATCGGCGACGAGCACCCCGTACTGTCCCGGTTCGAGAATCCCCACATCGGCGCTGGTGAAGTCGAACTCGACGCCTTGCTGGAACTCTAAGCGGGTCAGATCGATCCTTTCATCACTGAGATTCAGAAACTCGATGAACTCAAACTGGTCTTTCTTCAGTGTCGGATCGACGGCCAATTCATCTGGCGTGGGGTTTGCCGGGTTGTAGTTCAGTTCGATAACGGCCAGATTGCCGTCGGCAGCCGGAGTGGCCAGATAGAAGTGTGCCTGATTCAAGGCCGACCACCCGTTCAGTCCCACCGCGCGCGTGGTGACGAGCCCCGGCTTATCCAGGAAGATTGGATTGCCATCGAAGACCCGTGCCGTTTCCGACGGCCCTCAGCGCGTTGAAGGCGTCAGGGTCGCCGTCGACCACTTCACCGCCTTTGACGGCGACGTAATCGCTTTTCTCGCCGCCGTGGTACTCGGCAACATGGGCGGCCTCCTGCCGTTCGTGCAGATTGTACACGCCCCAATACAAGCCGTTGATGAAGAGGCTGACAAACCGCCCCCGGCCGGCGTCTTCGTATCCCATGTCGAGCATCGAGTCGCGCATCCACTGGTCGCGGATCAACTGTGCCCGGCCGCGAAGGTTCCCATCGGGAACAATCCACGAGTCGTCGAACGCGGCACGGAGATAGAGCGAGTTGTAACTCTGAACCGATGAATCGCCGAAGAATGAATCGTAGAAGAGGGGCAAGTCGAGCCGCCGCTGACCGTACTCGTCACGAAAACGCAGGCTCATCGAATGTTTCGTTGCATAGAGCGGATTCCGGCTTTGCCCGCCCTGGATGCTCAGGCCCGTGAGAATCGACTCCCGCCACGCCCCGCAAGAGTTGACGACAAGTGGCCAGACTATCGGTTCGCAGCTTCACGGCAACCCCCTAGCAAGGGTGTAAACTCAGAAACTCAGATCGTCACAGCGACAGCCCCCATCTTACTATCTTGCCTCGACTTTTTGCAGCTTACATTCCAGAGCGGGAATATAACACTGAGTGAGACGGCGATGGCCCCCCCCCGGTTATCGTGGGCGCCATCCGTTCACTATCCACTTGCACGCCGCGTTGTTGCTGTTGGGCCGTTGCAAGAGTCGGGCCACGTACGTCTGGCACCGCTGACCTATCATTAAATGACGTTTTCACAATTGAACTAATGCGACATGACGGATTGGTTCGCGATTACATTGGCCCCGACCTTATCCCCTACCTGACACTCAAAGAGCGGAGCGGCTCGAAGGAATACGCGCTCAACATCCCCCCGGAGTTTGCGGGGTCCGTATTCTGGTTTAATTTCGGCATAGAAGGGGGAATCGTTACGTCGCAGGTGAACATCGACAATGTTCGGTTCGCGCCCGTTTCCGTGGCCACGCCCGAGGGATCTTGGGACAACGGCTCGGGAGACAACGATTGGTTCAACTCCGTTAACTGGGACCCGGACGGCTTTCCGAATCCCTCCGACCAGTTGAGCATCACCACCGGCACGCCCCACGCTCGCGCGATCGTGATGGCCGACGACGGCGGATCGATCACCGTCGACGCCACGGGGACTGTCGCCACGTTCGACCAGACCCTTTGCG